>JANYHX010000016.1 GCA_025362155.1 Gallionella sp.
ATTGGTGGTATAGGGTACGCCACTGTTATCTGCCTTGCCGAAGGCGCGCTCAAAAAGCAAATTGCCGTTTAATTGCAGTTTGCCGAATTCGGTCTGGAGTAAAGGGCCCAGCTTGAATTCCCATGGTGCATTGCTGCTTAAGGGAGCTTCCAGTTCAGTGATGAGTCCGAAGTCGACTGGGTACTCCCCAATGTTGGTGAGCTGGAATTTGTTTTCCCATTCAGCCAGGTTGGCTACACTGCTTCCGCTACGTTCCTGCTTCACATAAACCTCGGTAAACCAGTATTCTGTTGCGCTGTATCCATAACCAATGCTGACACCTTGGGCGCGACTTCCGGTTTGCGGCGAAGTTGCACCAATCTTGATATCAACCTCTCGCTCCCCGTATTCTACAGCCGGGGTATAAACGTAATCTGCGGCACCGGCGAAAACATTTTGCGCAGAAACTATGCCGGCAAATAATATGCTCCGAGCAAGGAAAGATGAAAAAGATTTTCTCATGATTAGTTACTTTTGTTTGGCGTGGCGGGGACGGCGTGCCGCCCATTTCATGCCGGTAAAAATGACGACCAGTGCAGTAAGGTAAAAAATAATTTGCATCCCTGCTGGACGCGAGTCATAACCAATCAAACTATGCAGCAACATGCCGGGCAAGCCATTTTCCGGCAACACCGCTGATGTATCCCACAGGGGAACTGCCAAGCTGGGCAGCAAGTCCGCCTGGATCAAAAAGTGTGCGGCCTGCGAAGCCATCCCCGCTGCCAGCAGTAATACCAGAATGCCAGTCGCGGTAAAAAACCAGCGCATCGGCACACGCAACAGCCCGGCATATATTGTGTAACCCACGGCGATACCGAGCAGCATGCCGATCAGGCCACCGATCATCATTGAAGACTGGCCGCCCTCGTTTGAAACGGCGATACCATAAAGGAATAGCACCGTTTCTGATCCTTCCCTGAGCACTGCCAAACCAACGATCACAAACAGCACCGAGCATTCGCTATTCCCGTCGCGTATGTTGCGACCGACTAATTTTGCGTTGGCGGCCAGCACTGCACCATGCGAGGCCATCCAGATGTTATGCCATGCCAGCATCAGCACCGCGATGCCGAGCACGATGGCATTAAATAATTCCTGGCCGATGCCGCTTGCGAATGATCCGATCACATCAGTAGAGGCGGCAACAATACCGGCTCCTAGTAGCCCAGCCAGCAGCCCGCCGAAGAGCCAGCGTTTACTGCCGCGGATAGTGCGCGTCGCAGCAGCTAGAATTCCCATGATAATGGAGGCTTCCAGTACTTCGCGAAAAACAATGAGGGCAGTTGCTAACATAATGATCTCCGTTGGTCTTGTTGTTTATTGGGCGACGATGACACCCTGGGCAGTGGCTTGATGAAATTCTCCGGTAAATGGGTAGCGTCCTGGAGTAAGCGGGCCCAGGTAAATAATTGCCATGCTGTGTGCAGCAATGACTTTTTCGCGGTTCAGCAAATAGCTGTCAAATTCCTCGGGTGTAGAATCCTGGTTATCAATTCGAAGCTTGATTTTCGTCCCAGACGGAACAACCAGTTCAGTTGGCTGGAACTGATGGTCTTTGATAGTCAGCAAAAGGTCTGCTGCTTTCGCGGTAAGCGGAAATAGCAGGACGGTAAGCAATAAGTATTTCAAGAAGCTCTCCTTTTTGGAAGTTATACAAATGATAATCGTTCTTATTTGCATTTGCAACAGGTTTCTGGCATAATGATCCAAATAGTTGTGGAGGATACGATATGCATCAGCCTGACCATCTGAAAAGCGCTGGCCTGAAATCCACTTTGCCTCGACTTAAGGTATTGGATTTATTTGAAAACAGTAAAGAACGTCATTTGAGCGCAGAAGACGTTTATAAGCAATTGCTCAGTAGTGGGGAAGATGTGGGCTTGGCAACGGTGTACCGTGTACTGACGCAATTCGAACAGGCGGGACTGTTGGTGCGGCATCATTTTGAGGGCGGCAAGTCGGTGTTTGAGCTTAATAAGGGCGAACATCATGACCATATTGTTTGCCTGCAATGCGGCCATGTCGAGGAATTCTTCGATACCGCCATTGAGGCTCGCCAGGAAAATGTCGCTACCACGCTCGGGTTCACTATTCGCGATCATTCGCTACACATTTACGGTGACTGCACTAAAAAGGATTGTCCCCATAAACCCTGAACGGCGTCCAAAAATTCTCGCCTGGACGCA
>JANYHX010000035.1 GCA_025362155.1 Gallionella sp.
CCGTCCTCTGGTCACTCCGTGGTGAAAATACTGGTCGATTTATCCATGTGTTCCAGCGCCATGCCTGAGCCACGCACCACGCAAGTCAATGGATCGTCAGCAATCAATACCGGCAAGCCGGTCTCCTCCATTAGCAGGCGATCCAGATCGCGCAGTAACGCGCCGCCGCCGGTCAGTACCATGCCTTTGTTGGCAATATCCGCGCCCAATTCAGGCGGAGTCTGTTCAAGTGCCGTCTTGACCGCGCTGACAATATTATTGAGCGGATCGGTCATTGCTTCGAGCACTTCGTTGCTGGAAATAGTGAAGCTTCGCGGCACGCCTTCCGCCAGATTTCGCCCGGTGACTTCCATCTCGCGCACTTCGCTGCCGGGGAAGGCGGAGCCTATGGTTTTCTTGATATCTTCGGCCGTGGTTTCACCGATCAACATACCATAATTGCGGCGAATGTAATTGATGATGGCCTCGTCAAACTTATCGCCGCCGACACGTACCGAGCCGGAATAGACTGGTCCGCCGAGAGAGATTACGCCAACTTCCGTGGTCCCACCGCCGATGTCCACGACCATCGAGCCAGTCGCTTCTTCTACCGGGAGGCCTGCGCCGATTGCCGCTGCCATGGGTTCTTCAATCAACTCAACGCGGCGAGCTCCTGCGCCGACCGCAGATTCACGAATTGCGCGCCGTTCCACTTGCGTAGAGCCGCACGGCACACAAATTACAATGCGCGGACTGGGACTGAAAATTCCGGCTTTGTAAACCTTGCGGATAAAGTGTTTGAGCATCAATTCGGTGACGGTGAAGTCGGCGATCACGCCATCTTTCATGGGGCGGATTACAGTGATGCTGCCCGGCGTGCGTCCCATCATTTGCTTGGCGGCGAGCCCAACCTGCTGTACCACCCTTTTACCATTCGGCCCGCCTTCCTGACGTATCGCAACTACCGACGGTTCATCCAGCACGATGCCTTGTCCGCGCACCCAAATCAGCGTGTTCGCCGTGCCCAGGTCGATCGCCAAATCATTTGTAAAATAGCCTTTCAAAAATCCAAACATGTCGTGTCCTGTGTAGTCAATTTGAAGTCCCCTGTAGTCAATTTGAAGTCAGGGGGATGCGCCAATAAACTCTTGTATGATACCCTATTAGCCTTATTTCGATAAATTTTTGGATAAATTTTTTCTATGTCTCTGACTCTTGCAGATGTCCGTAAAGTTGCCCGTTTAGCCCGGTTGGCGATGACCGAGGCGGAAATCGAATCCGCTCGGGCGCAACTTTCCGGTATTTTTGACCTGATTGCCGAGATGCAGGCCGTTGACACCACAGGTATAGTCCCTATGTCACACGCCCAGGATGTAGCTCAACGGCTACGTGAGGACAAAATAACAGAAACCGATCAACGCGAGTTGTTTCAGGCTCTCGCACCACAAGTCGAAGCAGGGTTATATCTCGTTCCCCAAGTCATCGAATAATCCGAAACATGTTTAATTCCAGTTTGCAGCAACTAGGCAGCGCGCTGCGCGCCAGAAAAATCAGCAGTGTTGAGCTGACGCAACTTTATCTTGAGCGCATTGCCACGCTGAATCCCGTTCTGAATGCCTATATCACCACCAACGCCGAAACCAGTTTGACACAGGCACGTGCAGCGGATGCACTGTTAGCCAGCGACAAAGCTCAACCGCTCACCGGCATCCCAATCGCACAAAAAGACATCTTTTGCGCAAAAGGTTGGCGCACTACCTGCGGCTCGAAGATGCTGGAAAATTTCATTGCGCCCTATGATGCGCATGTCATTGCGCAATTCAACAATGCCGGTGCGGTGAATCTGGGCAAGACCAATATGGATGAATTCGCGATGGGTTCGTCTAACGAAACTTCATATTTTGGCGCGGTAAAAAATCCCTGGGATCAAAACGCCGTACCCGGAGGCAGCTCCGGCGGCGCAGCCTGTGCAGTCGCGGCACGATTGTGCGCAGCTGCAACCGGCACCGACACCGGCGGTTCGATACGTCAGCCTGCCGCGCTGTGTGGTATTTCTGGAATCAAGCCCACCTACGGCACGGTGTCTCGCTACGGCATGATCGCGTTCGCCTCCAGCCTTGATCAAGCCGGACCAATGGCGCGCAGCGCAGAAGATTTGGCGTTGCTGCTGAACGTGATGACCGGCTTCGACGAACGCGATTCCACCAGTTTGCCGCGCGACAAGGAAGATTATGCGCGCGATTTAAATAAGCCTCTTACTGGCCTGCGCATTGGCCTGCCGAAAGAATTTTTTGCCGAGGGTCTGGCGCAAGATGTCGCCGGTTGCGTACACGCAGCGATTGCGGAATACAAAAAACTGGGCGCAACCGTTGTTGACATCAGCCTGCCTAATTCGAGATTGGCAGTACCAGTTTATTATGTGTTGGCTCCTGCAGAAGCCTCCAGCAACCTGTCGCGTTATGACGGAGTGCGCTATGGCTATCGCGCACCGGAATACAAAGATTTAACCGAAATGTATGAACGCAGCCGTGCGCAGGGTTTCGGCGCTGAAGTAAAACGACGCATCATGATCGGC
>JANYHX010000123.1 GCA_025362155.1 Gallionella sp.
CCGGTCACGCGCGCATTCATCGCCGCCGCCTCCTGCGGGCTGACGCGATATTTGCGCGCCAGCATCTCCTCCAGCGTACCCGGCTGCTGGCGCGGAGCGTTGGCATCCAGTTCGAAGCTGCGCCAGATCACTTGTACGTCATCGCGTTGCGCAAAATCGGCGAGCGCCGTTTCGAAGCGCCGCTTGCCGATGTAGCACCACGGGCAGATCACGTCGGACCAGATTTCGATTTTCATGTGCGAAGTTTACCGCTTAGACACTTTTCGAAGGATGCTTTTCTTATTTGGCTGTGTTCGCGGAAGGGCTTTGAGTTGATCGTAACAGGCTTAATCGGAAATCGTGGTTCCTGATTATTGAGAATCTGGAGTAAAGCCGTAAAGTCAGCGCTCCGAGAAAATCCGGCTGATCGCCTTGAATAGCTCGCGCTTCTCCGACTTCATCTTGCGGAAATGACGCAGCAGCATTTGCTCCTCTTCCTCGTTTTTGCTTAAGACGGGAACCCTTGCAGCAGTTTTGTCGGCTTCCGACAATGCCAGCAACTCGGACACCTTGAGCCCGAATTGCTGCGCAATAAGTTCTTTGAGTTGATCGCTGGCGCCATGCCTGCCGGTCTCTATCCTGGAAATGCTGGGAGTCGTCGTGCCGACGCGATGCGCCAACTCCTCCTGGCTCCAGCCCTTCTTGAGCCGTAATTGCTTGATGGTTTTGCCGATACTCATGTTCATGAGTGTCGGCCCGGCTTACCTGGCGCGCAATAACCTAAAGAGTAAATTTATTTACATTAATATTGCTTATTGGGTAATATCCGAAATTAATAAGCGGAGCCTGTGCCGGGTAACCGCAATTTCCCGCCATGGCGCGTTGGCAGTCGAAGTCCATAAACACTCTTTCACACGGGTTCGAGGTATGACTGAAAAATATTACAAAACCGGGGCTGCAAGCGCACTCCGTATTCTTCTAACCGCCATTCTGATCTTTCTCGGCGGTTGCGGAGGAAACAGCGGCAGTATTCCTGTTTCACCGCAACTGGTCTCCATCGCCATTACTCCGGCTTATTCAAACATCGTGGTCGGATCAACCTTGCAGATGACCGCCACCGGCACTTACTCGGACGGCAGCACGGCAAACCTCACATCGGCGGTCACCTGGACGCCCGACACCCCGCTCATTGCGACCATCAACAGCACGGGCTTGGCTACAGGTGTTGCCGCCGGATGGTCGCAATTCACGGCAACATTGGGAAGCATCACAGCAAGCAACCGCCTTCCGTTGACGAACGAAGTAGAACCCAATGACACGATGGCTACCGCTACGCCCCTGACCCCAACGGTAACGATGACGGGACAGTTGAAGAGTGTCACCGATCTCGATTATTACCAGATCACGGCAAATGGGCCGGGCGCCATCTCGGTTGCAGTCAATGCCACAACCTTAGGCCCATGGCAAATCTCGATTCTCGATGCAGCGGGAAACATCCTGTCTTCGGCGATATGCGGGCATTGCGCGCAAACGGTTTCCGCAGGGATCAGCGCAGCCGGAACTTATTATGTGCTGGTGCAGGTGCCAACAGGCTATTCCTTGGGCACCGGCAACTACACACTAAACGCCACGACGCCATAGCGTGACGGGAACCATGACAACAAATATATTCAGGGTGGAAATTATGCGTAAGTTGTTTTTGTTTCTGCTGCTGTTCCAGGTCAAAAGCGCGTTCAGCGACGAATATGTGTTCGCCGGGCTGGGCGACGTGAGGGAATCTATCAAGTCATCGGGAACCAGCGCCTCTTCGTCGAACCCGGTATTCGGCATTGCCGTCGGCTACAAATTCAGAAAAAACCTGGCGCTCGAAGCCGAGTACACCGATTTCGGCTCGACCGACCTTACCGGTGGAACAGCATCCGGGTATAGCGCGGGAATTTTTGGAGTGGCGACCATGCCGTTGTGCGGCAACTGCTATGGCAACAATTGGTCTCTGTTCGGCAGATTGGGCGTAGCCGATACGTTTCTCGAATTCAAACCGGCGGCGGGTTACAACTTGCTCGTCCCCACCTCCCAATCGAAGATAGCGCCCGCTCTGGGTTTCGGCGTGCAGATCACCAACGGGGAACCGGCTCCCAAAATGGTTCGCCTTTCCTATGGCAGGTACACCGGCGGAAAGGGCGCGACCTCGGCAACCTTTTCTGCTTTCATGGTGACTGTCGGTATCGCTTTTTG
>JANYHX010000078.1 GCA_025362155.1 Gallionella sp.
GGGCAAGACACCGCATGCTTTTATGATTGAGGCCCTGGCTGAACAAACTGAGCGCGAAGAACGCAGGCATGATTTTCTTAATGTCGCTGTTGCAGCTGAAAAGGAAACCGCCAAAACAGGTATTACCTATGACGCAGATGAAGTACATGTTTATTTGCGTGCGAAGATTTCCGGTAAATCTCCACACCGCCCCAAGCAGATCAAACGATAACTCATGGCGACAATCGAATACGCCGAACGCGCATTGGCGGATGTTGAACGCTTGGTAGATTTTCTGATGGGGCAAGACCCAGGCGCCGCCGAGCAGACGCTGGACTTGATTCAAAGCGCAATTGCGCCATTAAAACATCATCCACTCGTCGGCCGCCCCAAGAAGCATGATCTTCACGAGCTTGTCATCTCTCGTGGGCGCACCGGCTATCTCGCGCTCTACCGTTATGATGAAGTGCTGGACAGGATAATTATTCTCACTATTCGCCACCAGCGTGAGGCGGGATATTAACTGGCCACTGTCAGCTTCTAATCCCCGCCAGCATTTTCTCCAACCGCTTCACCGACACGATCACCGGCGTCTTCAGTTCCTGCGCGTACAGCGATACGCGCAGCTCCTGCATCAACCAGGCAAACTCATCCACACGCGGATCGCTGTTGCCCTGCTGCGCCTGACGCAGCTTTTGCCATGCCTGCGTCAGCGGCTGCATCTGCGCCATGCACTGTGCGTCGCGCGCCGGATTGCTGCGCAGCTTTTCGATACGCAGGTTGATCGCTTTGAGATAACGCGGCACATGTTGCAAACGTTCATACGGAGTATCAGCGATGAAGCGTTTATGCAGCAGCCATTCAAGCTGGGCGCGCACATCCGGGTTTGCCTGTGCGTGTGCTTTGAGCGGGGGTAGATTTTTTTGTATGGCTTGATATTCAGTCAGCACATTGCCCACCAGCCGCGCGAGTTCCTGTGCGATCAGCAACAGGCGGTTCTTCGCTTCTTTACCGCGTGCGGTGAATTCTGCTTCGTTGGTTGGCAAGGGATCATTTAAACAACAACGCTCAAAGGTCATCGCCAATATCTGCTGCTGTAATTCCTGCTGCGTTCCACTAAATGGAGAGTTGGGCATCATGAACAACATGCCCAACCGTTGCGCATCGGGCAGGTTTTTTTCCAGATACTTAACCTGCTCTTTTAACAACAACATGAACAAACGGCGCAAACCGCCACGATGCGCGGCTTGGGCGGCAGCGCGGATGTCAAAAGCGCGCAGCACCACCGCATCGCCCTCATCCACCAGTGCGTTGAACAACGTGACATTTTGTCCGGCGCGCTGCACTACGCTGGTTTCGACGAAATCGCCGAAGCTCCATGAGGTGTAGCGTTGTTCTACGATTCCTGCCCCCTCCCCACCCCTCCCCCGGTGGGAGAGGGAGCCGTCTGGCAGAGTGCGCGAGTTTAGTCCCTCTCCCACCGGGGGAGGGGTTGGGGAGGAAGGGGCGGCGCGCAGCGCCAATTCGGCGTGCAATGAAGCAAAATTACGCGACATGCCGAGCTGCCGACCATGCTCGTCCATAACGCGAAAATTCATCAGCAAGTGCGGCGGTAATTGTTCAAGGCGGAATGCATCGAGCGGCACGTCGAGCTGCTTCTGCTCGCGGATATAGCGCGCCAGCGCTTGTAACAACGGCGCGTTTGAAGCGGGCACTTCGCGAGAAAACGCCGCCGCAAAGTCTGGCACCGGCACCAGATGGCGACGTAGCTTTTGTGGGAGTGTCTTGAGGAGTTGCCCCACCTTCTCCGCCAGGATGCCCGGAATAAGCCACTCGCAGCGTGCCGCCACCACTTGATTAATCAGCGCCAGCGGCACGGTGAGCGTGATGCCGTCATCGTTCTTGCCCGGCGAAAAGTTGTAGCTCAGCACAAAGGTGACGTTGTCGATTTTCAATTGCGGCGGGAACTGGTCGGTGGTGATGCCCGCCGCTTCGTGGCGCATCAGGTCATCTTTTTTCAGATAGAGAAGTTTTGCGTCGTCGCGTTCTGCTTCCTTGCGCCAATGTTCGAATGCCGCGCCGTTGTGGAGATGAGCGGGAATGCGACTGTCGTAAAAGGCGAAGATTAACTCGTCATCCACTAGCACATCGGGGCGGCGCGCCTTGTGTTCCAAGGCTTCGATGTCGGCGATCAATTTTTGGTTGTGCGCAAAGAATGGCGCACGCGTCTCGAACTCGCCACCGACCAGCGCTTGGCGGATGAATACTTCGCGCGATTCCGCCACATTCATCGGCCCGTAATGCACGCGTTTTTTGGCGTTGAGCAACAAGCCATGCAGCGTGCTGCGCTCATAGGCCACGACTTGCGCGGCCTTCTTTTCCCAATGCGGATCGTAATAATGCCGCTTGATCAGATGTGCGCCGGTTTCCTCCAACCACTCCGGCTCGATGCGCGCCACACAGCGCGCGTACAGACGGTGCGTCTCGATTAGTTCGCCTGCCATCACCCACTTGGTACCTTTTTTTGCCAGCACCGAGTTCGCTGCAATAAAAAACTTGATGCCGCGCGCGCCCAGATATTCGTTGCTCTCCAAACTCTTCATGCCGATGTTGCCGAGCAGGCCGCACAGCAGGGCTTTGTGGATTTGTTCGTAGGTGGCAGGTTTTTCATTTCCGCGCATGCCCATCTCGGCAACCTGTCCGTGCAACTGCTGATGCAGTTCACGCCACTCACGCAGTCGCAGCGGCGACAGAAAATTTTTGCGGCACTCTTCCGCCAGCAGGCGATTGGATTTTTTTTCCGCCAGCGCCTGCTCGAACCATGCCCAGATTTTCAGGTAAGCGAGAAAATCGGAACGCTCATCGGTAAAGCGTTTATGCGCCGCATCCGCCGCTTCCTGCCTATCTAATGGGCGTTCACGCGGGTCTTGGACTGACAGTGCGCTGGCGATAATCAGTATCTCAGTCAGACAATGATATTGCCGCCCCGCCAACAGCAGGCGCGCGATCTTCGGGTCTAGCGGCAGTTTGGCGAGTTCGTGGCCCAGTGGGGTAAGTTGTCTCCCCCCTTCCAACTTCCCCCCAGAGGGAGGAAGAGCAATTGTCTCCTCCCTCTGCGCGGGAGTCGGATCTTTTTCACTTATGGCTCCCAATTCTGCGAGCAGTTGGTACCCATCCGCGATCATGCGTGGGGTGGGCGGCTCGATGAATGGAAATTCTGAGATTTCTCCAAGCTCCAGCGCACTCATGCGCAGGATGACGGTTGCCAACGACACACGAAAAATTTCCGGGTCGGTGAATTCCACGCGCTGCAGAAAATCCGCTTCGTCGTACAGGCGCACGCACACGCCGCTCATCACCCGCCCGCAACGTCCGGCGCGCTGATTGGCGGCAGCGCGCGAGATTTTTTCAATATGCAATTGCTCGACTTTCTGGCGGATGCTGTAGCGGTTCACCCGTGCCAGACCGCAGTCAATCACGTAACCAATGTTAGGGACAGTCAACGAAGTTTCCGCAACGTTGGTCGCGAGCACTACACGTCGTTGCCCCCCAGTTTTGAATACCTTGTCCTGCTCGGCTGCCGACAACCGCGAAAACAATGGCAGCACTTCCATACCTTTAGGGTGATGCTTGCGCAACACTTCCGCCGTGTCGCGTATTTCGCGCTCGCCGGGCAGGAATACCAGCACATCGCCGCGCATGCCGCCTGCGGCTAACTCATCCAGCGCGGCACTCACCGCCTGGGGTACATCTTGTGGGTCACCTTCTTCGCTCACTTGCAATGGACGGTAGCGCGTCTCGACCGGGTAACTGCGCCCGGACACTTGAATAATGGTGGCGGACTCTTCGGCCCCCTCCCCAACCCTCACCCGGGGGGAGAGGGAGGACGTGAAATGTTTCGCGAAGCGATCCGCATCCAGTGTCGCCGAGGTAATGATGAGCTTGAGATCGGGACGGCGCGGCAGCAGTTGCTTGAGGTAGCCGAGTAGGAAATCGATGTTCAGGCTGCGTTCGTGAGCCTCGTCGATAATCAGCGTGTCGTATTTTTTCAGCAGCGTATCGCTATGAATTTCCGCCAGCAGAATCCCGTCGGTCATTAACTTGATGCTGGTGTCCGGCGACACTTTATCGTTGAAGCGCACCTTATAGCCGACCGCGCCGCCCAGCTCGGTTTTCAATTCAAACGCGATGCGCGTCGCCACGGTGCGTGCCGCCACACGGCGCGGCTGAGTATGGCCGATGATGCCCAACACGCCGCGCCCCAGCGTCAAACATATTTTTGGCAACTGCGTGGTCTTGCCCGAGCCGGTTTCGCCGCACACGATAACCACCTGGTTATCCGCAATCGCGCGCGTCAAGTCCTCACGTTTTTGCACCACCGGCAGATCGGCCGGGAATTCAATTGCCGCAAGGGAATCCAGCCGCGTTTTGCGGCGCAAGGCACTCGCAGACAACTCTGTATGAACAGTCAAAACGCCTCGCAAATGAAAAGGGGTATCGCACGGCTTATAATGGCAACAGGCGGGAATGTCTATAATACTTTACAAGTTCGTTACTATCCGGAGCTGCATATGCCTTACGTCAACATCCGTATCGCGGGAACCCTGACCCGCGAGCAGAAGAAACAAATCGCCGTCGAGATCACCGACACGCTGGAACGCATCGCACTCAAACCCAAGTCGTATACCTACATCGCGTTCGACGAATTGGCCGACGAGAACTGGGCCATTGCGGGAAAGCTGCTCGATGAAGATTAATGGTATACGCGGCTGCTCCCGCACCAGCGGGCTACGCCCCACCGTGTCACAGCCGCTACCTACATCGCCTTGACGATTGCCCGGCGAGAACTGGGCCATTGCCGGAAATAACCAATGACTTGCCCAGCGCTTTTTGTTGGGTTATAACCAGCCACTTGCCACTGTACTTTGGTGGCTTAGTGGATTGGCTAGTTGTTTCACCAGTCAGATGGCTAGTAGTTCTATCAGTTGCTGGATGAGGAATAGCACGGCATTATCCGCATATTGCATCCGGGAGATTTAAATGCCGATTACCACCTCCACCGAATTCGTCGCCTGGTTCCGTTCAGTCGCCCCATATATCAATGCGTTTCGCGGTCGCACTTTTGTGATCGCCTTCGGCGGCGAAGTGGTCGCGGACGGCAAGTTTGTTGAATTAACACATGACTTCAATCTGCTCGCCAGTCTCGGTATCCGGCTGGTGCTGGTACATGGTGCGCGCCCGCAGATTGAGCAGCATTTGGCGAAGAATAATCTTGAGGGTAGTTACCATCGTGGCGTCCGCCTCACCGATGCCGAGACCATGCAATGCGTGAAGGAAGCGGTGGGTCGGGTGCGGGTGGAGATCGAAGCTTTGCTATCGATGGGGTTGGCGAATTCGCCCATGGCGAATGCTGACATCCGCGTCGCCGGCGGTAATTTTATTACTGCGCAACCCATAGGCATCATCAACGGCGTTGATTTAATGCACACCGGTAGCGTGCGCAAGGTCGATGTCGCGGCATTAAAAGACCGCATGGAATTTGGCGAGGTGGTGCTGCTTTCGCCACTCGGCTATTCCCCCACAGGAGAAGTGTTCAATGTCACCTTGGAAGACGTCGCTACCGCTACTGCGATTGCCCTGGATGCCGATAAGCTGGTATTTCTGATGGATACCGACGGGGTGCAGAACAAAAAAGGCAAGTTACTAAAAGAACTTACTATCGCCCAGGCACAGGAGGTGCTCGCTTCATTATCCTCAAAAGATGCAAAACGCACATTACCGGACGACGTGAGCTTATACCTGCCATGCGCAATACGCGCCTGCGAAGCGGGGGTCGCGCGCACCCACCTGATCAGCCGCCATACTGACGGTGCGGTGTTGCAGGAATTGTTCAGCGATGACGGCATCGGCAGCATGGTTGTGGAAAGCACGCTCAACACCTTGCGCGACGCCACCATCAAAGACGTTGGGGGGATATTGAAGCTGTTGCGTCCGCTGGAAGTTGAGGGAATTCTTGTGCGGCGTTCGCGCGAATTGCTGGAGCAGGAAATCGAACAATTTGTGGTGCTCGAACACGACCACCGTATCGTCGGCTGCGCCGCACTCTATCCGTTCCCTGACGAAGTTGCCGCTGAATTGGCTGGCCTCGCGGTGGAAACCCAAAGCCGCGATCGCGGTTACGGCGAAGCCATTCTCAATCACATGATCTCTCTCGCCAAAGCACAAGGCATGAAAAAATTGTTCGTGCTCACTACCCGTGCCGAACATTGGTTTATTGAACGCGGCTTTGTTGAGAACGACATCTCCGCACTGCCAGCGCAGAAAAAGTCGCTGTATAACTTTCAGCGGAAGTCCAAGGTCTTTGTAAGAAAAATATGATGCAAGTGCAACGAAAGGTGGGGCTTTTGCTTCACTGGGACAGGCTCAGTTACCAACATTAAAATAAGGGGAAAGCATGAAAAAATTATTTTTGGCAATCTGTTTACCATTACTTATCGTCGCTTGTTCAACGACTACTAAAGTAACCATCCCTCAAGATTCAAAGCTTTATGTCAATGATGATAAGGAACCTGTAATAGTAAAAACAGATGGGGAACTTACCACTCGCCCATTTTTCTGGACCGCTATAGCGGGCATACCTTTCCGCCTGGAACAAAATAATAAAATAATAAATCAGGGTAAATTGAAAGCACGCTTCAGACCTGTCTCGATATTTTGGCCTCCTTACGCAATAATTTACTGGCCGGTAGGTTTTGCTCTAAGTGAATATGATCTGACCAAAGAGGTCCCGAATGATGATTCCCAATAAGTAAAACAGGTGG
>JANYHX010000098.1 GCA_025362155.1 Gallionella sp.
CAATTGAAGCAGCTGTGCCTTCTGCCGCGATACAGCGTCCCTCTGATGAAGAGCAGGAGTTGCTCGATATTTTCCTGGAAGAGGCCCAGGAAGTACTGGAAACCATGCGTACCAATCTGGAGACCTGTTTATTACATCCCGACAGCCCGGAGCCATTGGTAACTATCCGGCGCGCTTTTCATACGCTCAAGGGCAGTGGACGGATGGTCGGTTTGACTGATCTGGGTGAGGTAGCGTGGTGTGTTGAGCGCGCCATGAACAAATGGTTGGAAGAAAATAAAACCGCCACACCTGAATTGCTGATCTTTATCGAGACGGCGGTACATGCGTTTACAGGATGGGTGGATACCCTGGGTAAACAAGGCAGGGCGGTCATCAAGGCGGATGAACTGATAGCGGCAGCGCAACAAATCGAGAATGGCATGAAGGGAGAAATACTGCCCGCCCCTGCCTCGAATGCCTTGCCTGACTTGGTTACGGAGACTGAAAAAATGTCAGTTCCGGCAGTACCTGTTCCCATGCCTTCAGAAGCTGGGACCAGCAGCGAAATTTCTTTTCCCTCGCCGGCGTTATTCAATATTGCCAGTACTGAAGTTAAACAAATTATCGCAATTTTGCATCAACAGTTGCATGAGTTGCGTACCACCAGACCGCCGGTGGTGCAATACGATTTCATGCGCGCTGCCCACACCTTGGCCGGGGTAAGCCGCACCATGGGGTTTGCTGCTGTGGTGGAACTGGCTTCCGCTCTGGAAGGCTGGTTGTTGGCGCGCCTGGAAAAACCATTTACGCTGAGCGACGCTCAGGTGCAAATGCTGGAACAATCCATAGGAGTGCTGGATGGAATGATACAAAACATTTGCGACGAAGAAATACCGCAAATGCGCCGCGACCTGGTGAATCAGTTGCTGGCCGACACCGATAATCTTAGCGAGGCGGGCTTGGTGCTGACCAGCACGGAAGACTCAGGTGGCGAACAATTTGGCGAGACGCAGGCTGGTAAAGCAGCTGCCAGTGAGAACACAGCGTTACAGCCAGACTCACTTGATTTTTGGACGCAGGCAGTCGAAGCGTTCACGCGCGATGCTGGGGCTATGCCCAAGGAGCCCTTGCCTACGGGCCTAGCTGAACCTGAGGATCTGCCAGAACCCGAGGAGTTGCCTGAACCCCAAGATTTGCCGCTCGGCAATTTTATTCAAACCGAGTCTCGCTCCCAATCTCAATCCCCCGATGTCCCCGCAGCGGATCAGATGAAGGAGGCTGGCGGGGCAGAAAGCGTATTGCAGCCGGTTTTACTCACCGTAGCCCAACCGGCAGGAAGCTATGTTCCGGAAGACAAGCCTCGTGTTTACGATGATGTGGACGAGCAACTACTACCGGTGTTTCTCGAAGAAGCTGAAGAACTGTGCCCCAAAATTAGCGAGGGACTGCGCAGCTGGCGTGAACCGCCGCACGATGAACAGCAAGTGCCCTTATTAAAGCGTTTGCTGCATACCATGAAGGGCAGTTCGCGCATGGTGGGGGCGATGCGTATTGGTGAAATTGCCCATGAAATGGAAGACCGGGTGGAGGCTTCGGCACAGCTGCGCGATGAAGCCGGGTATTGGGACACACTGGAAAGTGATTTTGATCGTATCCTGGCTTTGCTGGAAGAATTGCGCGGCGGTAAGCCTGTGCCAGAAGTCAAACCGGTGCCAGTCGGGCGACGCGCGACCGACCAACCGGCGGGCGTGGAACGCCGCGCAGATCGCCGTGCTCTGGAGCCGGGTGGTGAACGTGCCGTGCTCGGCAATATGCTGCGGGTGCGTGCCGACGTGGTGGATAGATTGGTAAACGAAGCCGGTGAAATCAACGTGGCACGTTCACGTATGGAAGCCGAGATGCGGGTTTTAAAGGAAAGCCTGCTGGAATTGACTGCCAGCGTCGGGCGCTTGCGACTACAGTTGCGTGAGGTGGAGATTCAGGCTGAGAGCCAGATGCAGGCGCGCGCCTCACTGGTAAAGGATCACGCCGAGCAATTTGATCCGCTGGAGTTTGATCGATTTACCCGCTTGCAGGAATTGACCCGTTTCATGAATGAAAGTGTGCACGATGTGCAGACGGTGCAACAATCGATGTTGAAAAATATCGACGAAACAGCAGTCGTTATGATCGCACAGGGAAGGCTTAATCGCGAATTGCAACAAGGTTTAATGAACGTGCGCATGGTGTCGTTTAACAGTATTACTGATCGTTTGTATCGCATCGTGCGGCAAACCGGCAAGGAATTGAATAAACGCGCCAACCTGGAATTGCAAGGCACGAACGTAGAGCTGGATCGCAGCGTGCTGGAAAAAATGATCGCGCCATTTGAACACTTGCTGCGTAATTCCATTGTGCATGGACTGGAAAATGAGCAGCAGCGGGCGGACAGTGGCAAGCTTCCGATCGGTGAAATCCGCCTGAGCGTACGACAGGAAAGCAATGAGGTGGTATTCGAATTCAGCGATGATGGTGCGGGGCTGAATTATGAGAAGCTGCGCGAAAAAGCCATCGCCAATGGTACGTTGCAGGCCGATGAAGAAGTTAGCGACGATCAGTTGGCGCAATTGATTTTTATGCCTGGCCTTTCCACTGCGACTGAAATCACCGAGGTCGCCGGACGCGGCATCGGCATGGATGTGGTGCGCAGTGAGATCTCCGGCTTAGGGGGCCGTATTGAGGTCAGTTCCAAACGCGGCGAAGGTACCCAATTTCTGATTCATTTACCGCTCACTCTGGCGGTTACACAGGTCTTGATGGTGAGGGCCGGGGAAGGGATTTATGCGATTCCCTCGACGATGGTGGAACAGGTCAGGCAGGTGAAGCAGACTGAAATGGATGAATTGCATAGCGCGCAGCAAATCGAATGGCAAAACCATACCTACGCGCTGCACTCTTTACCCCATTTGCTGGGGGGTGAAATTGCTCAGCAAAACCAGCCGCGAAATTCCTTGCTGCTGCTACGCAGCGGCGGCCAACGCATTGCGTTGCAGGTGGATGAGTTGCTGGGCAACCAGGAAGCGATGGTAAAAAATATTGGTCCGCAATTGGCGCGCCTGCCAGGGATTGCCGGTGCGACAGTGCAAGGTGATGGCAGGGTAGTGCTGATTTTAAATCCAGCGCAATTGGCACAACGTATCGGCGGGATCAGCAAGGCGAAAAAAATAGCCGACGCCAAACCGCCCAATCGTGAGCCGCTAATTATGGTGGTGGATGATTCCCTCACGGTGCGTAAAATCACTTCCCGCATGCTCACTCGTGCCGGTTATCAGGTAGTGACTGCTACTGATGGAGTGGATGCATTGGAAAAGTTGGCAGAATGTAACCCGGACGTGATGTTGCTGGATATTGAGATGCCGCGTATGGATGGCTTTACGCTGGCCAGGGAATTGCGACGCGATCCCAAGACGCAGAATCTGCCCATCATCATGATTACTTCGCGTACTGCCGACAAGCACCGTGATTACGCTATGCAACTGGGCGTTAATACCTATCTGGGCAAGCCTTACCAGGAGGATGAACTATTGCAGAACATCGCCGATTTTGTAGCCGTGCATAAACTGGATTCTTAACTGTAAAATCGGCGCCATGCTTAATTTATTTGTTATTGCACTTCGTTGGGAATTGCACACATGACCACCAAAAAAGATATTTATACCGTTGAGGTAATTGGTTTTAGCCAAACCGAACTGACCGTGCTAGCCAGTGTTTTCGAACTTTCCTCGCGGCGCGTGCCCAAGTTTGCGCGCCACACCACGCTGGGTACTACCCCAGATATTCTGTTGATTGATGCTAATGACATGGAGGCCGTAAGATTACTTCAGGAACGCAATCCATCAGGCCTTATCCCGACCATCCTGATTGGCGATTCGAATCACGGCACGGAGTGGCCGGTGTTGCCGCGCCCGATCCGGTGGATGAAACTTTTTCAGACCTTTGATGCAGCGATTGCGCCGCCTGCCAATGCAGCACCGGTGAAACCTGTTGAGGTTGTTGCAGCCCGTCCTATCCAAGAGCGCATTTCCACCAGTGCTCTTGCTTCTCCCACCCCAGTCGCCAACAAAATGGGAAGTGAAACATCGGGCACCTGGCGTGCCCCCAATATTCGTACC
>JANYHX010000100.1 GCA_025362155.1 Gallionella sp.
CCCCTAACAGAATGGCGTTCTGGTAATTAAAAAACTTCCTGGGGTCAATGCTATTTTTGACATCACGCAACAACAGCCACGCAACGGCGACATTGACCAGCAACACCACAATTTCGAGAAATAGCACATCGCTGTTGATTACTTCATTAACGCCGTTGCTAAACCGGTAGTGAAACCCTGCAAAGATGAGCGTTTTAATATCCGTGAACGAGAAGGAATCAAACGGTGGGAACAGCCATATCACAATGAGATTGGCTGCGCCCAGCCCTAATGCAATTTTTTGTTTGAGGTTCATGAAAATTTCCCGGGGGAATTTCGGATAAAAAATGCAATGACCCTTCAACCCATTGCCTCTGAAAGCGCTTGTTCTTGTGGCTTATCCACCATTCTCCTGAGTACTTTTCTGCGCTCGGTCAGAACCAACCCACCCATTTTTCCTATCGTCAGCCACGGCCCTTTCGTCCCGAACGGGTTTGCTTTGCGGCGATCAGTTCCGTTTCTTAAATTCATCTGACTACCCTTACGTAAATAGTATTCGAAGAGAACAAGCTTAGGCGGAGTGGATTAAACGTTATATTTTATTCCATGGCAAGCGACCTGTTGATGTCAATATGCCCGGTAATAATGCTGAGCGGTGTTAAAATCGCGCTCCAAAATTTTTCGTGCGATTTTTAAATGCTTTCCACCGCCAACATTACTATGCAGTTTGGGGCGAAACCCCTGTTTGAAAACGTTTCTGTCAAATTCGGCGACGGCAATCGCTACGGGCTGATCGGCGCGAACGGCTGCGGCAAATCCACATTCATTCGTATCCTGGGGCGCGATCTGGAGCAGAGCTCGGGCGAAGTGATGCTGGACAAGAGCGAACGCCTCGGCAAACTGCGCCAGGATCAATTCGCTTTCGAGGACATGCGCGTATTGGATGTGGTGATGATGGGGCATGCCGAAATGTGGGCGGCAATGGAGGAGCGTGATGCGATCTATGCCAACCCGGATGCCAGCGAAGAAGATTACATGCGCGCCGCCGATCTTGAAGCGGAATTTGCCGAATACGACGGCTACACCGCCGAACCACGCGCTGGCGAGCTGTTGCTCGGCGTGGGTATTCCGATTGAATTGCATCAGGGGACTATGAGCGCAGTCGCCCCCGGTTTCAAATTGCGCGTGCTGCTGGCGCAGGCGCTGTTTTCCAACCCGGACATTTTATTGCTCGACGAGCCGACCAACAATCTCGACATCAACACCATACGCTGGCTGGAAAATATTCTCAATGCGCGCACTTGTACCATGGTGATCATCTCGCATGACCGCCACTTCCTGAATAGCGTGTGTACCCACATGTCCGATCTGGATTACGGCAAGATCACTACCTATCCTGGTACCTACGACGAATACATGCTGGCCGCCACCCAGGCGCGTGAGCAGCAGTCGTCGGACAATGCCAAGGCCAAGGAAAAGGTCGCCGAATTGAAAGCCTTCGTGGCGCGCTTCTCGGCGAATGCGTCCAAGGCCAAGCAGGCCACCTCGCGCGCGCGCCAGATCGACAAAATTAAAATAGAAGATATCAAGCCGTCCAGCCGCCAGTATCCCTTCCGCTTTGAATACGACGAGCGCGAAAAATTGCATCGCACTGCAGTGGAAGTGCAGAAAATGGCGAAGGGCTACGACAAAATGCTTTTTTCCAACGTGAACTTCCGTATTGATGCGGGTGAGAAAGTTGCGATCATCGGCCCGAACGGTATTGGCAAGACCACGCTGTTGCGCTGTCTGGCGGGCCAATTGCAACCCGACACCGGCACCATCAAATGGACGGATAAAGCCAAGATCGGTTATTACGCGCAGGATCACACCGCCGATTTTGCCAAGGATGAAAGCATGACCGACTGGATGACCTATTGGCGCGGCCCGAACGATGACGACCAGACCGTGCGCGCCACGCTGGGCCGATTGCTGTTCTCCGGTGACGATGCCAAGAAGCGCGTAAAGGTGTTGTCCGGTGGCGAGAAGGGGCGCATGCTGTTCGGCAAGTTGATGCTGCAAAAGAATAACGTGCTGCTGATGGACGAGCCGACCAACCACATGGATATGGAATCCATAGAGTCGCTCAACACCGCGTTGCTGGAATACAAAGGCACGCTGATGTTCGTCAGCCATGACCGCGAATTCGTTTCCTCGCTGGCGACGCGCATCATCGAAATCACCGCCAAAGGTATCTCCGATTACCATGGCACGTATGAAGAGTATTTGCGTGACCAGGGGATGGCGCTGTAATCAATTCAATTTCCGTTTGAGTTGCGTTTGCAGTTTATAGAAGTAGGGTGGGCGCAGCATGTCAGGAGTAATCGGTGTTTTTGATTCCGGAGTCGGCGGACTTTCCGTGCTGCATCATATTCGCCTGCAGTTTCCAAACGCACGCCTGATTTATGTTGCCGATTCCGCCCACGTCCCCTACGGCGGCAAGCCGACCCATTACATCGAGCGGCGCGCGCATACGCTCACCCGCTTTCTCATCTCCCAAGGCACAGATGCCATCGTCATTGCCTGCAACACCGCGACTGCGGCAGCTGTTGCCAGCCTGCGAGAACATTTCAGCATTCCCATCGTGGGCATGGAACCAGCAGTCAAGCCAGCCGTTACGGCCACCAGGAGTGGGGTAGTCGGCGTGCTGGCGACTATCGGCACCCTGGAGAGTGCGCGCTTCGCGGCATTACTGGACCGCTACGCCGGAGAGGTCGAGATCGTCACTCAGAGCTGTCCCGGGTTGGTCGAACAGGTAGAACAGGGTGACTTGGACAGCTTGCGCACCCGCAAACTGATCGAGCGTTACACATCACCGTTGCTGGCGCGTGGCGCCGACACCCTGATCCTCGGTTGCACCCATTATTCGTTCCTCACACCGTTGATTCGTGATGTAGTAGGCGAGCATACTGCACTGGTGGATACTGGCGCAGCGGTTGCACGCCAACTGCTGCGACGCATCGAAGCTGAATTGCCTGACCGTACAGCAGGCGATGCTACGGCACGATTCTTCACCAGCGGCAATGCGGCACTGGCTACACGCATCATGTCGTCGTTGTGGGACGATAGCGTGGTGGCACAACAGCTGCCGCAGACATATTTATAAGCGGGCGAATTTTTTCGCTACAATCCGACGCAATCAAAAAGGGATACGCATGTCTACCCGCTACCTTACCCTGACCACGTCCTGCCCGGACCGCGCAGGCATCATCGCCGCAGTGAGTGGATTCATCGCCCAACACGGCGGCTTCATCGTCGAAGCCAGTTATCACACCGAGCAGGAGGCGCAGCGTTTTTTTATGCGCCAGGAGATCCGTGCCGACTCCTTGCCGTTCGATGCCGGCGAGTTCCGGTACCGTTTTGTGACGCTGGCGCAGGAGTTCGACATGACCTGGCAGCTTTCCGATTCTGCCATCAAAAAGCGCTTGGTGATTCTGGTGAGCAAGCAGGATCATTGCCTCGACGATCTTCTGCATCGCTGGCGCAGTGGCGAATTACTGGTGGATATCCCCTGCGTGATTTCCAACCACGAAGACCTGCGCGGCTTTGTCGAATGGCACGGCATTCCATTCCACTATGTGGCGATGCCCCATAATAATGAGCCAGACAAGGCCGCAGCATTTGCAGAAATTGCGCGGCTTTTTGACGAGGTGCGTGGCGATGTGATGGTGCTGGCGCGCTTCATGCAAATTGTGCCGCCCGATTTATGCACCCGATATGCCGGCCGCATCATCAATATCCATCACAGTTTTTTGCCTTCTTTCAGCGGCGCCAAGCCTTACCACCAGGCGTACCATCGTGGTGTGAAGCTGATCGGCGCGACCAGCCATTATATTTCCGACGAGCTGGATGCAGGCCCGATCATTGAGCAGGACACGGTTCGCATCGACCATGGCGACACCGTCGAGGACATGGTGCGCTACGGCAAGGACATCGAAAAGGCCGTGCTCGCGCGCGGCCTGCGCTACCACGTGGAAGATCGGGTGCTGCTGTGCGGAAACAAGACGGTCGTGTTCCGCTAGTATTAAGATTGAAGCTATTTAGCCCGTTAGGGCTGGACTTCAATCATGTAAAGATGAGCTTCATGCCAGCAATGAGCAAGACCAGCGCTAAAAAACGCTTGATGACTACGGGTTTAAAGCGGCGGCTGCCGAGATAGGATCCGATCACGCCGCCTACTGCGGCGGCGACAAAAAGTGGAAGGATAAAGGGAGGAAAAGTTTTTATATTTGCAAAATAGCCGAGCAGCCCGGCTATGGAATTAACCAAAATAAATAATGCGGAAACTGCCGCGGCGGTCTTTACTTCGGCCCATCCCATGAACAACAGTATAGGGGTGAGGAATATCCCCCCGCCCGTGCCGGTCAGGCCAGAAAAAAATCCTATGCCTGCACCTACCCCTACCCCTACCCCTATGGCCTGTGAGCGTGACGGAGGAGAAATTTGTTTGTCGCGTGGCACTTCAAACAGAAAGCGCAGCGCCGAAAAAATCAGCACCAGTCCGAGGAGAATTTTGAGGATGTGGGTTGGCAGGCTGACATAGCCACCGAGAAACGCGAACGGTACAGCAAGAATCGCAAATGGCCAGAACAAGCGCCACGAAAAATGACCCGCCTTGAAAAACTGCCAGGCAGCGATGGAGGCCACCAAAATGTTCAGTGCCAAAGACGTAGGCTTGATCACCGTCGGCGCCAATGAAAGCAGGGACATCACGGCGATATAACCGGAGGCGCCGGCATGACCCACCGATGAATACAGCATCGCAATGACAAAAATGCCAGCAATTAATAGGAGGAGGATTTCAGGTGGCATAGGAGAAATGTGCGCGTCAATTATCCGTTCTGATAAAACCCCATCAAACTTTGGCCGCCGCATGCGCAGGCCGAAACGCGGTACATTGCTGCGCATCCGATTCCAGATACGCGCCGCCGATCAAATCGATGCAATAGGGAATGGCGGGAAATACCGCTTGCAGGCAATCGGCAATCGCGGAGGGCTTGCCGGGCAGATTGATGATCAGGCTTTGCCCGCGTATGCCTGCAGCCTGTCGTGACAGAATCGCAGTGGGCACAAACTTGAGTGAGGCGCTGCGCATCAGCTCCCCGAAACCAGGCATCATTTTGCTGCATACCGCTGCTGTGGCTTCCGGTGTGACATCTCGCAACGCCGGGCCGGTGCCGCCGGTGGTGACGATCAAACAACATCGCTCCACATCGCTCAACTCGCGCAAGGCCGCTTCGATCTGCGCCTGTTCATCGGGAATAATTTTAGCGACCGCCTGCCATGGACTGCTCAGCACGCGCGTGAACCACGCATGGATCGCCGGGCCGCCTTTATCCTCGTATTCACCACGACTGGCACGATCCGAAATGGTTAAAATTCCAATGCGCGCCAAATGCGAATTTTCTTTCACACGGCCTTTCACATTGCCTCCTCAATACCGCTATGCGCCTGAAAGCTTGTGCCATCGAGCAATTGCACCCGCGCCTGGCTGCCTGCAGCGAGGCCATGGCTGTCACTGGGAACAAACAGCAAACCATCGGCATGTGCCATGGACAGCAGCACACCGCTACCCTGTGAACCGGTAGCATGAGCTATACAGGCAGGGTCATCGGACATTGCATTGCGAGCCGCGTCATTTCTGCTCAGTGTAACCCGCACAAACTCGGCGCGTCCGGGACGATGCTGAATGGGATGCGCCAATTGTGCGGTTATGGTGCGCCGGTAAATACGCGGATTTCCCATCATGCGGCGCAGCGCAGGCGCGACAAATTGCTCGAAACACACCATGCCGGAAACCGGATTGCCGGGCAAACAAAATACGCTGCTGGAGGATGTGGTGCCGAACGCAAGTGGGTGGCCGGGACGTATCGCCACACGCCAGAAATGCATTTGTACGCCCAAGGCTTGGAGGACAGGCCGCACGAAATCATAAATACCTACCGAGGTTCCACCGGAAACCAGCAATACATCGAACTCCAAACCGCGTTTTAGATATTGCGATAATTCCTGCGCCTCATCACGGGCAATGCCGAGTAAGGTTGGCTCTATCCCCAATGCCTGCACTTGCGCCATTAACGTGTAACTGTTGGCATCGGGAATCTTGTTGGGATCAAATGGGTCGTGCAAGCCCTCCAGCTCATCGCCGCTGGATAAAATCGCCACGTGTGGACGGCGATGCACTAAAATTTCAGCGCACTTCAACATCGCCAGAATGCCCAATCCCCCCGGCGTTATCTCGATGCCCTCATTGAACACCACTGCCCCGTTGCGCAGATTTTCACCGCGCAGGCGAATATCTGCGCCTGGCTTGGCCGACTGATTAACTTGCACAGCGCCGTCACTTTGCAGTTGTGTGTCCTCGACCCGGATGACGGCGTCGGCTCCTTGCGGAATCGGAGCACCCGTCATGATGCGCGCGCACTGCCCGGTCGATATCATCTTCGTGGGCATGGCTCCCGCCTTGATGTCTTCAATGACGTCCAGAGTGGCAGGAATGCTATGTAAATCGGCGGCGCGCAGCGCATATCCATCCATTGCCGAAACATCATAAGGAGGATGATCGCGGTTAGAGCTGATAGATTCAGCCAACACGCGTCCTAAAGATTTTTCCAGCTTGACCGGTTCCACACCCAAGGTAGCAGTGTGTTGAAGGATGCATTGTTGCGCGGCAGTCAGTGACAGATATTCTGAAAAGTTTTCCATACGTTTTTCCATGAGGCCTATTATTCCAGGTGCCTAACCATACCTTGTGCAATGGTTAAATTGCCTTGCGCCGTGATTAAGTCTTGTGGCGTATCCAGATCAAAAAAGCTACGCAGCTGCGGATCGGTGCGGCGTATCTGTGTTTCATCCACAAAACACACATGCAAATTTCGGATCGCACTCAACAGGCTTTTGTCGCCCAACGCTAGGCTGGCGCGCATCACGGGAATACAACCAGTTGAATAAAATGCCGCCAGTGGTTGCAACTGTCCATGTACGACAGGGATAATCGCCTGTTGTTGCGCGCGATTCGCTGCCAACTGTTCGATCAAAGCAGGTGATACAAAAGGCATGTCGCATCCCACTACAAATGCCCAAGGCGTAGCAATTCGACTCAATGTGGTTACGAGGCCGGTCAACGGCCCGCCGTTGTCTTGCGTATCGCAGACCTGCGGCAAAGAAATTTCCGGGCGGATTTGACGTACGCTGACGAGGGTCACGGGAAATAATTGCTGCATGGTTGCCATCACCGTCTGCATCAGCGTTTGGCCCGCAAATAGCAACGTAGCCTTGTCGCGTCCCATGCGCCGCGAATCGCCGCCCGCCAGAATAATTGCGGTGCAATCGTTAATCATGCCTCGCTCCTTTCTAGCGCGAATGTGTCGGTAACAAACCGGGCGATACCTGCGACGTCGTCCAGACTGAAATGCGGCAAGTGCATCGCGATGGTTTGAACATCGGTCACCATCGCGATCAGGCCATCGTCAACTGCACAACGTGGGGCTGTGCAACACGCCTTGCGCAGTACTTCGATCTTGGCGCATTTCGCTTGGGAAAAACCTTCGGCCAGCACCAAGTCCATGTCGAAGAAATAACGCTGCGCCAGTTGTTCGAGTTGTGAATATTCGATGGCATCGGTGACCAATTGCATCCCCACTGGTGTCAGCAACATGCTTGCGGCAGCGCCTGCCTGTTTATGCCGCCAGCTGTCTTTTCCTGACGAGTCGAGAGCTACGTGATGGTGCGTATGCTTGATCGTCGCGATTCGAAGCCCGGCTTTATTTAATACAGGCAGCAACTTTTCGATCAAGATGGTTTTACCTGAACCGGAATGGCCGACGATGGCAATTACTACAGTTGTCATAAAGACCTCTGCATAACGTAGCGAGCGCAGGGGAGGCAAGGAGAAATGCAGCGAAAAACCGGAATGTATTCTTTATACATGAGGATTTTGAACTGGGTTTCGACGCGGCATCGCCAAGCACAGTAGTTATGCAGAGGTCTTTTCATGGGTGTGGGGACACCCAGACCTCACCCTGCGGGGTGATTTCTTTTTTCCAGATCGGCACGCGTTGCTTTAACTCGTCGATCAACCACTGGCAGGCTTGCAACGCGGGTGCACGATGCTCGGCGCCGGTAGCGATTAATACAATTTGCTCACCCGCCGCGACACGCCCAACCCGATGCACAATACGCGCGTCGAGTAATTGGTATTGGCTAATCGCCTCCTTGCGCAATTGGTTCATTGCCCGTACCGCCATGCTGTCATAAGCATCGAAACTGATCTCGCTTACTTCACATTCTTCTGAAAATTTTTGGGTAGAAAAATCCTGGACGGAAAAATCTCGGGCGCAACCGATGAAAGTGGCGATGCCGCCCATGCGCATCGAACCGGCGCGCAACGCCGCCAATTCTTGATCAACTGAAAAATCTTCCACCTGTAGGCGCACTGCGGCGAGCATGTCAGCCTCCGGAAAATTTTGCCATGAAAGCAATCTCATCATGGTCTGCCAACTTCAATCGCATGTCGTGTGTTTGCACTGCATTAACCGCGGTAAAACAAACTAGTTCGAACGCCTTGGGATAGCGCAGTTGCAATTGCGCAACGACGTCCTGCAAACAAAGTCCCACTTGAAATTCGAGTTGCATTTGATGTTCATTCACTTGCGCCGCCACCGGACCAAAAAATAATACACGGATCATGATCGCTCCTTGGGCGCCGATGTTTTGTGATGCTGCAATTCTTCGCGACGCCAGTTTCCATTTTTCCCGCCACGCTTTTCTTCCAGCCGGACATAGGCAATGTACATGCTTTTGTCAATTGCCTTGCACATGTCGTACACAGTGAGCAGCGCGATGCTAACGGCACACAATGCCTCCATTTCCACACCGGTCTGACCCATGCATCTGACGGTTACCGATGCCTCCAGCCCCACACAACCATCCGCGTCTGGTCCAGTCATTTCGTGGTAGGAAACTTCTATTCCGCTCAGCGGTAAGGTATGGCACATTGGAATCAACTCGGCGGTACGTTTGGCTGCCATGACAGCCGCCACATCAGCGACGGTCAGCACAGCCCCCTTGGCGATTTCCCCGGCTTGTATCCTCAATAACGTTTCGGGTTGCATACGCAACACCCCGCTGGCGATAGCGATGCGCTGCGTGCCGGATTTTTCCGAAACGTCCACCATGCGCGCACGTCCTGATGCCGAAAAATGAGTTAACTCGTTCATAAAATTTCCCTGATTCTTATTCCAGTTTCTGATCAAAATGAGCACAAGGCGGCGAGGATAAGGCGACGCAGACTGCACACATAGTGCGGCTAGGAGCCGAAGACGAAGCCAACGCAGTGATCGTTTGATCAGGAGCTGGAATTAACCGCCTATCGAAATCATCGAGCGTTGCCTGCCTTCCATTTCAAAGCGGTACTGCCCGATCTCGCCCTTGCTCGCCACCGCATTGCGTATCAGCGTTTCGATTTCCGTGTCGCTGCTGCCGCTACGCATTGCACTGCGCAAATCCACTTCGTTATCAGCAGGCAGGCACGGGCGCAATTTGCCATCTGACATCAGGCGCAAACGGTCACAGCCTTCACAAAAACGATTTGACATCGGCTCGATAAAACCCACCCTGCCCTGCGCGTGACGCAACGGTAAATAACGTGCGGCCGAAGAGCCGAGCCGTTCCCAGGCTGACATGTCCACGCGCTCGATAATTTCCGGCTGGGCGAGCAATTCAGCTACCGGAAAATAATGCTTATCCCAATCCATTCCTTCACGCATCGGCATCAGCTCGATGAAACGCAGCTCCAGTTGCTCGCGTATGCTGAAGTCGATCAGCGCCGCCGCTTCAATAATATTAATGCCGCGCAACAGCACGGCATTCAGGCGGATCGGGGTCAGCCCGGCATCTTGTGCCGCGTGTATGCCGCGCAACACATCGTGCAAATTACCGCCGGTCAGCCGGGAGAATTTTTGTGCGTCCAATGTGTCCAGACTGATATTGACGCGCTGGAGTCCTGCCTCGCGCAACGCCTGCGCATGTAAGCCCAGCAGCGTGGCATTGGTGCTCATGGCCAGATCGCGTATGCCGGGAACTTTGGCGATGCGCGCCACCAGTTCCACGATACCTTTGCGCACCAGAGGCTCACCGCCGGTCAGCCGAATTTTTTCTACGCCGAGGCTGGCGGCGATACGCACGATGCGTTCGATCTCGTCGAAACTCAGTAGCCGTGCGCGCGGGGAGGCATGAAAATCATCGGCGGACGGACGGCAATAATCGCAACGCAGATTGCAGGCATCCACTACCGAGATGCGCAGATAAGCAATTTTCCGCCCAAAGTTATCTGCTGCTTCTTTAGTAATCAATGGAACGACCGCTCGGAAAGGAACGGCATGGCGTTGAAATTTTAACGGGTGGATATTCATACTGTGACCTATGCCTGCCGCGCTATCAGACGGCGAATTTCCGGGAGGCAGGAGCCGCAGTTGGTGCCGGCTTTCAGTTTCAAACCGATCGCTTCTGCACTGTTCAGTCCTTGCGCTTGTATGCCGTTGAGTATGGTTTTTTCGCCTACGCTGAAACACGCGCATACAATGCGTCCGCCATCGGCTGCCGTGCCTGAGGGTGCACGTGCAGCGAGTAATCCGGCCAGGTCCGCCGCTGCCAGTACGGATTTTTTAAAAAGACTGCTCAGCCATTCACGACTCGGCAAGCGCTGATCCGGCGCGATAAAAAATACCGCCTCCAGCCGACCATCATGCAGGCATGCGGCGCGATAACGACCCATCGCAGCATCGCGGTATTCCAACCAGAGATATTTAAGCAAATCGGATTTCCCCCAATCCGCACAGCGATTAAATGCGCTGCGCGCCCAAGCCAGCCAATCTTCGGGAATACTGCCACCGGCAATTTCATGTCGCCAGTAAGCCGCGCCTTGCGAACTTGCGCAGTAGCTGGTGTCCGGGAAATCCAGCCGCTCACGACTCAACGCGAAGCCTTGCCAGGCAGGCTGATAAGGCTCAATCTTTACCGGAGTATGTTTAAATTCCGGCTGCCCGGAAATCGGGTCGGTGATAGCCGCGACCAGCGCATCCGCCCGTGCCAATTTTGCAAACGCATCGCTCCAGTGTATTGGTACAAACGCCGAACCGGTACGCTGATCTTCGCTTACTTGCACGCGCGCCAGCATAGTTCCGTGGCGGCTGCTCAGCTTTGCCAAGCCGCCTTCCTGAAGGTTATAAGAGGTTGCATCGCGTGCCCGCACTTGCACGAACGGTTCGAATAAATGCGCGTTCAGGCGCGGCACTTTGCCGGTGCGAGTCATCGTATGCCATTGATCGCGGATGCGTCCGGTATTCAGTACCAGCGGAAAATCAGCATCCGTTGCTACAGCGGGTAGTCGTGGTGTAACCGCGACCATGCGTGCCTTGCCATTGGGGGTATAAAATTTCCCGTCTGTAAACAAGCGTTGTATACCGTGAGGCGTTTGACTGTTGACCGGCCATTGCAGCGGTTGCAATGCATCGTATTGCGTCTCGTCCATTTCGGCCAATGCGCTGACGTCGAAAGCCCGCTTGGTTTTATTTTCAAAACCGACACCGTTCTCAAAGTCGATACCATTTTCAAAACCAGATAGCCGCGCATGCTCACGAAATATCTGGGCGGGTTGTGTGTAGGGAAACGCTTCAGCAAAACCCATGCGCTGTGCCACTTGTGTAACGATCCACCAGTCCGGCTTGGCCTCACCCGCCGCTGGCAGAAATGCGCGCTGCCGTGAAATGAGCCGTTCGGAATTGGTCACCGTGCCGTCCTTTTCACCCCAGCCCGCAGCTGGTAATAAAATATCGGCGCAGGCGGTAGTGTCAGTGTGTTGCACGCAATCGGACACCACCACTAATTCACAAGACTTCAAGGCCGCACGTACCGTGTCTGCATCCGGCATGCTGACTACCGGATTGGTACCCATGATCCATACCGCCTTGATTTTTTCTGACGCGATGGCCTGAAACATTCCCACGGCTTTCAGCCCGGGAGCTTTGGCGATGTGCGGCGCGTTCCAGAAGCGAGCTACCAGATCAATATTAGCTGCATCGGAAAAATCCATATGCGCCGCCAGTTGATTGGCCAGCCCACCGACCTCGCGACCGCCCATCGCATTCGGTTGTCCGGTCACTGAGAACGGCCCCATGCCGGGCTTGCCGATGCGCCCAGTGGCCAGATGCACATTGATGATCGCGTTGGCCTTGTCTACGCCGCTGGAAGATTGGTTGATACCCTGCGAAAAAATCGTCACGGTGCGCTTGGTGCGAGCGAACATGCGAAAGAATTCGCTGACCTGTGTTTCTGACACACCGCACACCTGGGCTACTTTTGGAACCGAACTGACCGTGCGCGCCGCTTCGAAAGATGCAGCAAAACCTTCCACATGCGCTTCAACGTAGGCGAAATCAATGGCGTCCTCGCGGCGCAGATAATGCAGCAAGCCATTAAACAGATATGCATCCGCACCAGGCGCGATCGCCAGATGTAGATCGGCGATGTCGCATGTGGCAGTGCGGCGCGGATCGATCACCACTACCTGTATTTCCGGGCGTGCCTGCTTCGCCGCCGCAAGGCGCTGAAAAAGCACTGGATGCGCCCACGCGTAATTGGAGCCGACGATGACGACCAAGTCTGCTACTTCAATATCCTCGTAACACACCGGCACAGCATCCGCGCCGAACGCACGCTTGTGTGCGGCTACCGCCGTGGCCATACACAGCCTTGAATTGGTATCGATATTTGCGCTGCCGATAAATCCCTTCATCAGCTTGTTGGCGACGTAATAATCTTCGGTCAGCAATTGCCCCGATACATAGAATGCAACCGCATCTGGCCCATATTGCGCGACAATTTTTTTGAAGCCATGGGCGACACGATCCAGTGCCTCATCCCAACTGGCGCGCTGTCCATCGACTATCGGGTAAAGCAATCGGCCTTCGATATCCAATGTTTCGGCTAGCGCAGAACCTTTGGAACATAATCGCCCGAAATTGGCCGGATGTTGCTGGTCGCCGGATAGCGTGATGCCATCCGCCTCTACCGGGTGCCCGGCCAAAAGTCTTTCGGAACTCACCACGACTCCGCAGCCGACCCCGCAATAAGGACAGGTAGTACGCACGCCGACTGGATGGCTCATGTCTGACATGCTCAGATCTCGATTCCTAGTAACACCATGCTGCCCTCGAGCTTCACTTCATGTTGATGCGCGCAGCCGACATCAGGTGCAACTGCATTTCCTGTTTCAAGCTCAATCACCCAATTATGCAACGGACAGGTCACGCGTCTGCCATGCACAATGCCCTGCGACAGCGGCCCGCCTTTATGCGGGCAACGATTGTTCAGCGCGAATAGCTGATCATCCACGCTGCGAAATAACGCGATCTCTCCCTTGATCGTGTTGACTACCCGCGAACCCTGCCGCGGAATGTCTTCCAGTTTCCCGACTTGTATCCAGTTCATCGCCATCTCGATCTCTGCTTTCATTCGATGGTGGCCAACGCCGCATACTCATGCGCGTCCTTACCCTCTGCGCGTTCTTTCCACGGATCATCCTGGCTATGCTGTTGCGACGCCAGAAAACGCGAATACAGCTCGGTTCGCCCCGAGGCATCTTCGACGATGCGCTGCTTGACGTAAGCCAGGCCGATGCGCTCTATCCATGGCGCGGTGCGTTCCAGATAATGGGCTTCTTCGCGGTATACCTGCATGTATGCGCCGCAATATTCCAGTACCTCAGCTTCTGTCTCGACCTTGCACAGGAAATCCGTCACGCGAACCTTCATTCCGCCGTTGCCGCCTACATGCAACTCGTATCCCGAGTCCACGCATACCACGCCGAAATCCTTGATGGTGGCTTCGGCGCAATTGCGTGGGCAACCGGAAACCGCGATCTTGAATTTGTGCGGCGTCCAGGAACCCCAGGTCATTTTTTCTACCTTGATGCCCAGTGCGGTGGAATCCTGCGTGCCAAAGCGGCACCATTCCGAACCGACACAGGTCTTCACGGTGCGCAGTGCCTTGCCGTAGGCATGGCCGGATACAAACCCCGCCTCGACCAGGTCGCCCCACATCTTGGGCAGATTTTCTTTACTTACACCGAGCAAATCGATGCGCTGCCCGCCGGTAATGTGGACGGCAGGGACTTCGTATTTTTCGGCAATATTGGCAATCGAACGCAATTCTGCCGGTGAGGTCATGCCGCCCCACATGCGCGGGATCACCGAGTAGGTGCCGTCTTTTTGAATGTTGGCGTGCACCCGTTCGTTGATGAAACGGGAGCGGCTGTCGTCCTGATATTCGCCCGGCCAGGCGGACAATAAATAGTAGTTCAGTGCGGGGCGGCAAACATGGCAACCGTCCGGTTTTTTCCATTCCAGTTGACGCATCAATTCAGGTATGGTTTTCAGGCTCAGCTTGGCGAGGGCATCGCGAACTTCCGCATGGGTCAACTCTGTGCAGGTGCAGAGGGGCTTTTTACTCGGCTTGGTTGAGTAGTCGCCGCCCAAAGTATTCGCCAGCAAAGACTCAACCAGTCCGGTGCACGAACCGCATGAGCTGGATGCCTTGGTATGTGCGCGCACCTCTTCCAGCGTGAACAGTTTTTTCTCGACAATCGCTTTGACGATAGTGCCTTTGCATACGCCATTGCAGCCACAGATTTCCGCTGCGTCCGGCATGTTCGCGACGCTGGCTGCGCCACCGCGACCCGAATCACCGATGTGCATCTGACCAAACAGAATGTGCTCGCGCATTTCAGTGATATCCGTGCCGTCGCGCATCATCTGGAAATACCACGGGCCATCCAGCGTGTCGCCATACATCACTGCGCCGCGTAATTTGTTATTGCGCAGCACCAGTTTTTTATACACGCCGCGCGCCGCATCTTGCAACAGCAACTCTTCATCTTCCGCGCCAACGTTGAAATCGCCTGCCGAAAATAAATCGATGCCGGTGACCTTGAGCTTGGTGGAAACAGACGAACCTTCATAACGCATGCGGCCATACTCAGCGAGATGATTCGCCGCCACCTTGGCCTGCTCGAATAATGGCGCGACCAGCCCGTAAACCTGGCCGCGATGCTGTACGCATTCTCCTACCGAATATATTTTCGGATCGTAAGTCTGCATGGTGTCGTTCACCACGATACCGCGATCACAATGAATATTTGCTGCCTTGGCGAGTGCGATGTTGGGACGTATGCCCGCCGCCATAATCACCAGGTCAGCTGCGATCTCCTCGCCGTCCTTGAAACGCAGGCCGGTCACCTTGTCGTTGCCGAGTATCGCCTCGGTCTGGCGCGACAGATAAAATTTCAGCCCGCGTTTTTCCAGCTCGTTCTTCAGCAGACCGCCGCCAACTTCATCGAGTTGACGTTCCATCGGCCAGCCCAACAGATG
>JANYHX010000159.1 GCA_025362155.1 Gallionella sp.
AGTGTGGTCTTGCCTGCATCAGGGTGAGAGATGATCGCAAAAGTGCGGCGGCGCCTAACTTCGCGGACCACTTGGTCTTCTCGAACTACCGGGGCTTCAGCAACAACTTGGCCCTCCCGGATTGTTTCATCCGAATTCGCCAGGGGTGTTCCGCGATCTATTTTTTCTAACGCTATTGTCATGGGATGCAGGGAAATTTCTGGTTCTGGAATTCTATCCCCGGAATTCGACTCAGGAGGCCCAGATACTTTGCTTGATTAAAACGGTGCGCATCATATCAGAAAGCAGCCCCCTCCCCGTTCCTCCTCCGAATTCCCCAGTTCGATCCACTGCTAATCGGTTTTCTATGCAATTAACTCAGTAATAATATTATTTCTCTATATAATCAATAAAAAAATATTGAAATAATCGATAAGAGAAACCTGAAATACCGACTTTGGCAGAAAAATAACAGGGGGCTGCGATGACGAGACTATTTCAATATGGGCTAGGTATAGCTGTCTTATTTGCTGGGGCAACCGCCCAAAAAGTATGGGCCGCAGACTATTCCAGCGAGCAGGATTACCTTCAGGAATTTCCTGTGGTGCTCAGCGCATCACGCCTGACCCAACCTTTATCTGAAGCCCCCAGTGCGATGACGGTGATAGACCGGGAGATGATCGCTGCTTCCGGCTTTCGTAAAATTCCGGATTTATTCAAGCTCGTGCCGGGTATGTATGTCAGCTATTACAAGGGCAGTCAGGCTATCGTGTCCTATCACGGCACCTCTGACCAATATGCGCGGCGCATGCAGGTGCTGATCGATGGTCGCAGTGTTTATCTTGCGCCATTCAGCGATGTGGACTGGGAATCCTTGCCCATCAATCTCGACGATATTGAACGTGTGGAAGTCATTCGCGGGCCTTCGGCGGCGGCGCATGGGGCGAACTCTTTGCAGGGTGTGATCAATATCATTACCCGTGATGCGGCTGCACTGGCCGGAACCACTTTCTCTACCACACAGGGCGGCAAAGGGATTTCTGATGTGTCTGCGCATGCGGGCAGGCGCGGCGAGAAACTGGATTATCGGCTGACGATGGGTTATCGCAGTGATGACGGTTATGACGCCAGAACTGATGTGCCCAATAACGATACCCGCAGCTATGATAGTTACGCCACGCGTTTGCTGAATCTTCGCGTCAACTACCATCCCAATTATGCCGATAATCTTGATGTGCAAATGGGTGCCAGCAATGGGGTGCGCGGCGTGGGATTTACCGATTCCCAACTCAACACGCCGCACGATTTATTGGCCAGGGAAAATTTTCAACAGTTAACCTGGCAGCGCGTGCTCGCTAACAGCGATGAATTGCAATTGCGTTATTACCATATACGCCTGAATCGGGAAGAAACCACGATTTCCAATTTAAAAATTCTTAATCAATACCAGTTGCCTCAATTCCGGCTTACTGATTCGCTGTTGTCTGACCGTAATGAGCTTGAGCTACAGCACACAGCCCATCTGGGTGAGGCAAATCGCATCGTGTGGGGCGCCGCTTACCGCAGCGATTTTGTCGATGCACCGAATTATTTCCTGACCTACCTGCGCCAAAACGAATCCCGCATATTTGCGCATGACGAATGGCATATCACACAGGCGTGGCTGCTGAATACCGGGGTGATGCTGGAGCATAGTGGTTTGAGCCACACCAACAGTTCGCCGCAAATCGCGTTGAATTATCACATTACTCCGGTACACACGCTACGTGCCAGCCTGTCACGCGCTTACCGTAATCCGGCGATGCTGGAGGAAAAAGGAGACTGGCGTTATCCGCTGCCGCCGCAATTGCAGCAGGCTTTTAACAAACCCAATTACCCCATCCTGAAGGCTACCGGTGGACTCAGGCCGGAACGCGTAATTTCACGCGAACTCGGATATCTGGGGAAATTGCCTGCTGTTGGGGTGAGTATTGATTTCAGGGTTTTTCATGACCAATATACTGACCTTATTGTGCCAGACCCATCCTATAGCCCGCCAAGTTTCACCAACACATCTTCTCCGCTGGGGCAGTCCGGCGCGGAGACCAGTATCGAGTATCGCTTGACAGATAATGCGCGTGCCATTTTCAATTACTCGCGTAACCGCATCAGTACTGCATTGTCAGGATTTCAGGGCAA
>JANYHX010000170.1 GCA_025362155.1 Gallionella sp.
CCATGAAGTTATACAGGTTGGTCATCCACACCATGAAAAGCAGCGCCGGTATAGCCCATAACCACGACACACCTGACCCTGCCACCGCCATCAAAGCAGCCACAAAATGGCCCAGCAAGCGCGTCCTGGGAGACAAGTTGCGTATATCATCCAACAGCGACAACACAAATAATCCCAATGCAGGTAACACGATCCACCATACCCATGAGGGTATCAGCATCATCCAGCCGGACAATATTCCCGCCATCAACGCAATGCCCCCGGTGCGCGGAATGGGCTCGGCATGTAATGAACGCTCGTTGGGGATATCCTGGATTGTCCCGACCTTGCTCAAGGTGAGCATGAGACCCAGTATAAGCGTAACAAAAGCAGAGATTATCGGAGCGTAATGACTCATAAGAAATTCAGTGTAATTGAAGTGAAGTTATTAAATATTGACACTCCGGCCACCATCCACTGCAATGATCTGGCCGGTAATGTAGGGGGCATCGCTCAATAAAAATTGCACCGTGCGTGCAATGTCATCCGGTTCGCCTTCACGTTTGAGCAAGGTATGCGCCACAATTTTGCGGCGTTGCTCTTCATCTTGCCATGCCGCGCCTTCCGGCCACATGATAACACCCGGCGAAATCGCATTGACTCGCACCTGCGGCGCCATTTCCTGTGCCAGTGCACGCGTCAGCGCAGCCAGCCCCGCCTTGGCCACGCTATAGAGCAGATGATCACGCAGCGGCCGTTCCGCGTGGATATCAGCGATATTCACGATGGCACCATGACGGCGGCGCAATTCATGCGCTGCCGCTTGCGCCAGAAACAGCGGGGCTTTCAGGTTGGTACCGAGTAAATCGTGCCATTGTTGTTCATTAATATTTACCAACGGCGTCGCATAAAAACTGGATGCATTATTGACCAGCGCATCCAGATGCCCGAATTTTACGATCACCTCAGCTACCAATTGCGGGAGCGCCTTTATGTCCAACAGGTCAGCCTGAAATATAGCCGTGCTGTCCATTCGCGCTATATTCAATTCGTCCTGCAAAGCCAACGCTTCCCGAGCGGAATTGCGGTAATGCACAGCAAGCTGCGCGCCCGCTGCATGCAGACGACGGCAAATCGCGGCGCCTACACGCTTCGCCCCTCCCGTCACCAACACCACTTTGCCTTGCATCCCCTGTTCCATTAGACTCGCGCTCCATTAACCTGACCACACGTTATCTCGACTACTCGGGAATTATACCTGACCATGCCCCCCTCTTTACCCCTTCCCAGCCTGGAAGCCGCAGAGCACAGCGCACGCTTGGTTGAATTCATCCGCCGCGAGATTGCTGCAAGCGGTGATTGGATTTCGTTTGCACGTTATATGGAGCTGGCATTGTATGCACCCGGGTTAGGCTATTACACCGCAGGGTCGCACAAGCTTGGTGAGGCGGGCGACTTCATCACTGCACCGGAACTCTCGCCGTTGTTTGGGCGCACGCTGGCACGACAAGTGGCGGAAATCATGGCCTACAGTGCGCCACATATTCTGGAACTGGGCGCAGGCAGCGGCAAACTGGCGGCGGATATGCTGGCCGAACTGGAGTTGCTCGGTAGCCTGCCGGATAGCTATGCGATCCTTGAAGTCAGTGCTGATTTGCGCGCGCGCCAGCAGGCACTCCTGCGTAAACACTTGCCGCATCTTCTGGATCGTGTGCATTGGCTGGGCGCGCTGCCGGAAAAATTCAGCGGCGCAATTGTCGCCAACGAAGTGCTCGATGCATTGCCGGTGCATCTGGTGCATTGGCGCGACAGCGCAATCACAGAGCGCGGCGTGGTCGCGAACGATAACGGTTTCATCTGGCAGGAACGCGCCATCAGCGATGCTGCCCTGTTTGAGGCTGCACAAAAAATCTCTGTGCCAGATGATTATGTCAGTGAAATTTGTGTGGCCGGGCGCGGTTTAATCAACAGCCTCGCACAGCGGCTGGAGCTGGGCGCAATGTTATTCATCGACTATGGTTTCGGCGCGCGTGAGCTCTATCACCCGCAGCGCAGCAGCGGTACATTGATGTGCCACTACCGTCACCATGCGCACGATGACCCATTCTTTATGCCCGGCTTGCAGGATATCACCGCACATGTGAATTTTACCGATATCGCCGAATGCGGCATTGATGCAGGCTTGGAGCTGATGGGTTACACCAATCAGGCATTTTTTTTGATCAACTGCGGCATTACTGAACTACTACAAAACTCCTCACCTGAGAACCTGCGCGACTATTTGCCGCTTTCGGCACAGTTGCAAAAACTTACCAGCCCCGCCGAGATGGGCGAGTTGTTTAAGGTGATCGCGTTGGGCAAAGGTGTGGCGAATTCATTGTGTGGATTCGCCAGTGGTAATTTGACGCGTTCGCTGTGAATTCAAACTGCATATAACGTTGTTATAAGTCTAGTGCGCAAATTCACCCTACTGTTTGCGGACCAATTCTTCTATCGCTTTGATGCGCGCTTGCTGTACCGAATCAGCGATGGCGCTGCTGTCGATATATCGTTTGGCAATTTCACCCGCATCCACTGCGCGTGCGACAGACAACAATTGCAACAAGTAATCCGCCTGGGGATAGGCATCCTGTTCGTGACCTGTACGTCCGCGCGCGTCCGAAGCACAAGCCTGCAATAATTGCGTGAAGCGCTCCGGCCTACGCCACGCGTCTGCTGACTGAAACAATTTGATGATGGTTTCGGCACGCAATTCGAAGGCGCGATGGATATCACCGTGATAGCGCGCGGCCAGCAAGGCGAGGTCGCGGCATTCGCTGGATGCGCGCAGGCGCTGCGAAAGTTTCTTTACCAATTCGACACTGCGCAACTCGTGGCCGATGTGGCGCGGCAAAATATCTTTCGGTGTAGTCGCCTTGCCCAGATCATGGGTCAGCGCGGCGAAGCGCACTTCCAGTGTGTAATCATGTTGTGCTGCATCGTCCACCACCAGCATGGTGTGGATGCCGCAATCGATTTCAGGATGATGTTTTTCTGGTTGCGGCACACCGAACAGCGCATCCACTTCGGGGATGATTTTCGCCAGCGCGCCGCAACTGCGTAGCGTCTCGAAAAAACGCGACGGTTTTTTTTCCATCAAACCGCGCGCCAGTTCCTGCCAGACGCGTTCGGCAACCAGCGCATCTACTTCGCCGTTATTCACCATGTCGCGCATCAATTGCAACGTCTCTGGGGCGATGCGAAATCCGAAGCGCGCCGCAAAGCGCGCCGCGCGCAAGATACGTACCGGGTCTTCGCTGAACGCGGGACTGACATGGCGCAAAATGCCGACGCGCAGATCGGCAATGCCGTTGTGCGGGTCAATCAATTTGCCCCCGCCTAACTTGTCATCAACTTCCTGCGCGATGGCGTTGATGGTGAAATCGCGGCGCAGCAAATCCTGCTCGAGTGTGACATCCGGCGCGGCATATACGGTGAAGCCCTGATAGCCGCGCGCGGTCTTACGCTCAGTTCTGGCCAGCGCGTATTCCTCGTGTGTTTGTGGATGCAGAAACACCGGAAAATCTTTCCCTACCGGCTGAAAGCCTTGCTCCACCATGTCTTCCGGGGTACTGCCCACCACTACCCAATCATGATCCTGAACGGTTAGGCCAAGCAAACGGTCGCGCACTGCGCCACCTACACAATATATTTTGGCATCACTTTGCATCAGGAATCGGGAGTGAATTAGCCCCCGGCTGGTTATTTATAGGCGCGTTATTTGCCGACTTGGCCGCAATGATACCCATACGCTGCTTGAGCGAGCGCGGTGGATTTCCAAATTGATCGGCGTAATACACCGTATTACTCATTACCTTTTTCACATAATCGCGTGTTTCTTCGAACGGGATGGTTTCGACGTAAATCGCGCCTTCCAGGGGGTGGTCTCCCCGCCACTGCAACGCACGGTTCGGCCCGGCATTGTATGCCGCCGAAGCCAAAACCGGATTATTTTCCGACAGGTCAAGTACCGTTTTCATGTAATAGGTGCCCAAACGCAAGTTGGTATCAAGTTGATGTATGAGCGCGTTGCGATAACTTTTCAGCCCCAGCTTTTGCGCTACCCAGCGTGCCGTGCTGGGCATAATCTGCATCAGTCCTGAGGCACCGGTATCAGATTTTGCGCTAAGCGCGAAGCGGCTTTCCTGCCTCATCAGGCCAAATACCCAGGCTTCGTCCAGACCCTGTTCATGGATGTGCGCCTGTAATTCTGCCCGGTAAGGCGCGAGATAGCGCAAACTGAAGTCATGCAGGTTGACTGTTTTATCCGCCGCCCCAATAGCACGGTCGTACATTTCATTGCGCCTTGCGATTTCTGCTGCGGTGAGGAGCTCACGATCATTAAAATTACGCAGTGCCCAGCGCCATTCCCCCTGTGCTTCGCTGCGCAGGCCCATGCGATACAACGCTAGTGTGCGCTGGATGCCGGGATAGGCCAGCATCTCGGTAATAGCTTTTTTATCTGGTTTGTATACCTCTACGGTTTGGCTTAATACCGGAGAGTCACCCAATTCCTCACTGGCCAGTTGACCATAGAAATTAAAACCCGCGCTTAGCGGGGCGAATATTTCCCTGGCTTCGATAGGCTTGCCCAATGCTTGCAGTGCCCGCGCTTTCCAGTATTGCCATGCCGCTTCATGCTGCTGTTGTTCATCCATTGCGCTTACACTTGCCAGTAATTCGGGCCAATCCTGTGCGCGTAGGGCCGCGCGGACGCGCCAAGCGGCTTGATGCTCGTCCAGCGGCGTATTGCCCGCTGCCTTATACCATTGAAGTGCACGGGGATCCTGATTGCGCGCGGCCTCATAAGCCAGCCAGCCATAGAAATAATGCTGTTCCGCAAGGGGAAAATATGCGGCGATTTTCGTCCAGCGCGCGGCCGCCAGATCGGTAGATTGTTTGGCCAGGCGTTGTAATGCAAACAGCGCAACAATACGCTGGTTCTCATTGGCCAACTTCGAATTTGATGGAATTTCCGATACATTGCTAACTTCACTTATAACACTAGTCGAAGGCTGATCTGTAACAGACAAATCCGCTGGGAATGAAGTAGCTGTGCTGCCAGCAACATTTGATAGGGGATTTGCATCCTTATTAAAGCCCAGCCCTGACCAAAATTTCTTCCATCCTGAGGCCCCCGCTGCCGGGGAGACAATAACGTTGCTTTTAGCAGGCAAGGGATTTTCTGAATTTGCAGCAGAGCGATTCGCTTCGATAGCGGATTCCGGCATTTCAATCGCCACACTGCTGATTGCGGGCGTAAGCGTTATATATGAACTATTTTTGGAATCGTCCAGTTTTAGTTTTTTTAGATAACGTTCCGGATCAGCGGCAGCACCTTTCAACATTGCGGCCAAGCCCGCATATTTATCCAGATGTTCAACTAACTTAATGGCCAGCGAAACATTATTTGCTTCCAAAGCCAAGCGGAGCCGCCGCTTAATATCCGCTTCGCTGATGATGCCCGCCGACTGGGCAGCCTCAAACAATGGGCCGCAGTTATCTGGCTGTCCTTTGCCGGTAAACCATAACTTACGTGCCTCGCGCAACGCCGCCTTCTCCTCGTTGCGACGGCGGGATTGCAACGCATAGCATGTCAGTTCGGTATCTTCGTTAAGCAAACGCGGGTATTCGGCATCAAACATATCCCATTGCTGCTTTTTACCGAGCAGCTTAAGCCACTCCTCGCGCAATTTGTCTATCATCGGCGTATCTTCAGGGCGGCCAAGAAAGTTTTTTACCACATTTTCGACTGGGCCTATATGCGTAGTGTCTGCATTTGCTATGCTCAAGCTTAGCTGGTAATAACTAACATACACTTCCAGCGGCGTTTTTTTCAAGCGCTGCCCATAGCGTCCCAGCTTGAAGGCATCGCCCGCGATGAATGCATCATGTGCGGCAAGAAAATCCGCACTCCCTTCGCTGCCCCCTTTCCAAAAAATCTCGGGTGACATTTTGTTGGCGAAAATGGGCGGGGAACCACTGGTAGCCTGCCTTGCTACCGCGGAAGAAGCAGCCAGCAACAAAAAATAAAATAGGTATCTCATCAAAAAAATCAACGAAAAAATCAACGAAAAAATCGCATGGAGCATAGCACATCATCATTCCCCCCTTCTCCCTGCACTACCCCCCACCAGGATAAATATACATTGAAACAATATGTCACACAGCGATAGTATAAACATGGGACAAAAACCACTATGATGGCACTCATGAAAAATTTCACCCTGCTTGTATTGCTGTGCATTTCCCCCTGCGCCCTGAGCGATGGCCTGCCAGATTTGGGCGATGTTTCGCAGGCTGTTCTCACACCGCTACAAGAACGCCAGATAGGACAGCAGAGCATGATGCAAATTCGTGCCAGCAAACAATATCTGGATGATGCGGAAGTTAATGAGTATCTGAATCAACTGGGCGCCAAGCTGGTGGAAAATAGCCCCGAGCCCTCGCTCAACTTTGAATTTTTTGCGGTCAATGATTACAACGTCAATGCTTTTGCCTTGCCGGGTGGCTTCATTGGTGTAAATGCTGGATTGTTACTCATTACTCAAAGTGAGTCAGAATTAGCCTCAGTGTTAAGCCACGAAATCTCGCATGTCACTCAACACCATCTGGCGCGGATGATAGAGGCACAGCAAGGTGATGGTTTGGTGTCCATGGCCGCCATAGCCATCGCCATACTCGCCGCACGCACCAACCCTCAGGCAGCAGAAGCTACTATCGTCGGAGTGCAAGCGGCCAACATCCAGAAACAACTAAATTTTACCCGTGCTTACGAGGAAGAGGCGGATCGCATCGGCTTGCAACTACTGCAAAAGTCCGGCTTCAATACCCACGCTATGCCGGAATTTTTGGAACGGCTACAAAAGGCCACGCGTTTGCTGGACAGCAACGCGCCCAACTATATGCGCACCCACCCGATCACCAGCGACCGTATCGCCGAAATTGAAAATCGCGTGCATAACCAGCCTTATCGTTTGATCCCGGACAGCCTGGATTTTCAACTGGTGCGCAGCAAACTCATCGCTGCACAAAAGACCGCGCCGGATGCCATCGCTTATTTCAGTGGCGCCTTGGGTAAGCAAAATTATGGTAATCCGCTGGCGCAACGTTATGGATTAGTAAGCGCTTTATTGCGTGATGACCAAATCGAGCGCGCCGCCAAGGAACTGGCTGTTTTGCGCAAGCAGGCCAAAAATAATCCCATGATAGAAACGCTCACCGGCCAGATACTGCGCGCCGCAAAAAATTACTCCGGGGCGCTGACATTTTATCGCACGGCCATACAAAATTTTCCACAGCATCTCGCGTTGGTTTATGATTACATTGACCTGTTACTTCAGGCCCATCAAGCCGCCCCTGCCCTCAAGCTTCTGAGTGAACAGCTCACCCGTCATCCCAGTGACACCACGTTATATGAGCAGCAATCCAGAGCGTACGCCCTGGAAGGAAAGACCCTCGAACAGCATCAGGCTCAGGCTTATAGCTACGCCTGGCAAGGCAATCTTTACGGGGCGATTGAGCAACTGGAGTTGGCGAAACAAGCTGGTGGCAGTTTTTATCAGCTCTCAGCAATAGAAAGTGATTTGCGTGAGTTACGCGAAATGCTTGAGGCGCGCGCCAAGCCGTAGCTGTAGCTGCTTTGCTATTACTCAGGCTCGACAGAATCTCCCGCGCAGGATAAAAAAGCCCCTCTTGCGAGGGGCTATTACTTGCAGCACTGCCAAAAGTAGCACAGTATTAACCGCAAGCCTTAGGCAAAATGCTGGTGGGTATCATGGTGTTGATTGGGCCTACCAATGCAACTGCAGCAGCGGTGGTAGAGGAAAGGTCATTGGCAGCAGTGCCATTGTTGCAACTCCACTTTCCATCGAATGGGTTATACATCATATGCACGGATAACACTGTATTACCCGCTCCAACCAGTCTGCTGCTAACAC
>JANYHX010000176.1 GCA_025362155.1 Gallionella sp.
CCAGTTACTGCCATCCGGCGGATTATTGTCGTGGTTATGATCTTTGTGGTGTACCGTCAGTTCTCGCAAACGTTCGCCGGCGAATTCGCGTCCACATCGTCCGCAGATCCATGGAAATAATTTGAGTGCCCGCTCACGATAAGTTGCTTCACGCTCGTTGCTATGCCGCCGCGCTTCAGCAATTACTCGATCCAGCCGGGCGGGGTCTTGATTAATACGTTTAGGCATGAGTGAAGGCGAGGTATTGCGCCCAATGCCAATGGGCGCAATAAATTGCCTCCTTGCTTTAATATGTTTGGTGATTATGCCTGTAAGCTGGCGGGTGCTGGCTGCTTCTTGGGTTTTTTTGCTTCTTTGGTTTTACGTTGCTGACCTTTAGCCATGATAATCTCCTTGAATAGTAATTGCAGTTGTCCACTCGTTTGGTCGACCAAAATTATGGTAGGCCTCACACGCTCAATGATAATCCGTCAGGAGAAAAAGTAAAACTTTTTATATTTAGTTGGTGTAAGGGTATTAGCTCCTGTGCCCAAACAGAAATCTGTCTGCTCAGAAATTTGCTCCATGCTTCAGGCGAATTTAATTTGAAGCATGGAGGCTTTGAGATACAATGCGCCCTGCGATAGGCGCGTAGCTCAGCTGGTTAGAGCACTTGGTCGACATCCAAGGGGTCGTTGGTTCGAGTCCAATCGTGCCTACCAAAAGATCAAAAGGAGCTGGGTTAAACAACCCAGCTCCTTTTTTCTTTTGCCGTAGTAAAAACGAATAACTTTCCGGTACCATCCAACAAGAATAATGGCCGACGATTTATCCCTGCCAGATATCAAGGACACCGTGAAAAGACTCTCTCTCAACAGTCGGATTCTACTGGGTGCCTTGGCTGGGCTGGTATAGCGCTAGGGCTATGGATGGCGAATCAAAAGGATGCTGCTGCAACTCACACTGGGATTTATCTTGCCGGTTTGGTGGGTGGTGTGTTCATCGATATGCTGAAGATGGTGATGGTGCCGCTGGTGTTTACTTCCATCGTTGTGGGCATCGCCAATTTGCGTGCGCACCATCAAATTCATCGGGTCTGGATTACCACCCTGATTTTCTCGCTGACGACTATGGCAGTGTCGGTAAGCATAGGCGTTACCTCGGCAAATCTATTTGCGCCCGGCAAAGGCTTGAACCTCGAAATGTTCCATGACGCAATGCACAGCGTCGATGCTTCGCATATGACACTGGGCGATTTCTTTGCGAAATTCCTGCACAGCTTGTTTATCAACCCTTTCGCTGCTTTGGCGCAAGGTGATGTGATGACCATCGTGATGTTTTCTCTGTTCATCGGCATCGCTATTGTGGTTGGTGGTGAGCGCTGCCGAAATTTATTGAACTTGCTTCAGGAATTATTCGAATTGAGTTTGCGCATTGTCGGCTGGATTATGGTGATCGCGCCATTCGGCATCTTGGCATTGCTGGCGAAATTGATCGCGACGCAGGATACCTCGCTGCTGCTTGTGCTGATCAAATTTGTTGTGGTGATACTTGGAACAACGCTGTTTCACGGCCTGATCGTATTACCCCTGATTCTCTTTGTGGTAACCCGCATGTCGCCGCTGCGATTTTTTCGCGGCGCTAAAGAAGCCCTGGTTACGGCTTTTGCGACCCGCTCGAGTTTGGCCACCATGCCAGTGACACTGCGTTGCACCGAACAGAATTTACATGTCAGCCCGAGTATTACCGGTTTCGTGGTGCCACTGGGCGCACATCTCAACATGGATGGAACGGCGCTTTATGAAGCGTCCGCAGCACTCTTTGTTGCCAACCTGGCAGGGGTGGAACTTAACCTGTTGCAACAAATTGCTGGTGTGCTTCACCGCCAGGGTCGCCGCGATAGGTGCGCCGGGCATTCCCAGCGCGGGCATGGTAACCATGGTGGTGGCATTGCAATCCGTCGGCTTGCCTGTTGAAGCCATCACCATTCTGCTGCCGATTGACCGTCCGTTGGATACACTGCGCACAGTCGTCAATGTAGAGGGCGATATGGTGGGATGTTTAGTGGTGCAGAAATTTTCGGTCAGGAAGCAATGAACAAATTCGACGGCATTTTCCTGTTTGCTAAAATCTGTTGTGGTGGGCGTTCCCGGAATTAGATAAATCATTTCTCGCCCGCCACATCCCCCACAATGCGGTCTCAAAGTGACGCGCAAAGCGCTGCGCATCAAACAAAGGCGATACCCTCACCTGCTCACGCAATCCCGCACGCAGTGCGGCCAGCCTGGATAAATCTTCAGTCAACCCCACCGCCTTGTCGATATACCCCTCTGCACTGTTAGCCACCCACTCACCCAAC
>JANYHX010000183.1 GCA_025362155.1 Gallionella sp.
TGCAGAAGATGTCACGAAAAAAGGAGGGCTGCATGTAATCCTCACAGAATTTCATGAATCAGCCCGGGTCGATCGCCAGTTATTTGGTCGCTGTGCCCGCCAAGGAGAACCCGGAATAGTGGAGGCGATGGTTAGTCTGGAAGATGAACTTTTTGGGCGGTATGCACCATTCCTGCTTGGCATTGCCATTCGTATTGTGATTCGGAAAGGAAAAATTTCGCCATGGTTGCTGAGTCTGCTGGTAAATTATGCGCAGATGGTCGCGGACAGACATAATATGGGTATTCGAATGTCGACTCTAAGGCAGGATAGAAAACTGCAATCTTTACTGGCATTTTCTGGTACGCAGAACTGATGCAGGACATCCCAATTTCCTGTCAAATGTTGTGCTGAAATATATGAGGGAGAATTGGGAAAATTAACCCGACTAAGGTGCTCTACGCTAAACTGCATGGGAGCATCGTGAGTGTGTATGTTGCAAATTGGGCGTTAAATATATTTGCTAGCAGGGGGAGTCTGAAAATGAAAAGGATGTTGCTGTTACCGGTTATTTTTCTGTTGGGATGCGCTACGCATTCAGGGGTTATTCCCGATGGTAAAGATTCCTATATCATAATATTATCGGGAGATGGCGGATATGTCTCCGCAGGCGCCCTAAAAATTGATGCCTATAAAGAAGCAAATGCATATTGTAAAAAACGTAATAAACAACTTGAGACCATCTCTGAAAATATAATCCAAGCTGGTCTGCTTTCCAAGTCTTCTGAAGTAGATATCCGCTTTAGATGTATTTCTATATAGATCCAAACACATTAAATTAGTCTTCAATCTCCATAATTTCTGTCACTGGCAAAGCTGCGATGTCATTCAGCTTTTCATTGCGTTTTGTGTCATTGAGATGAGCCAGTTCAGTAATGCGGGAATAAAACGCGCTAACAAATACTTCACGTCCCTCGGCATCTTGGCGGCGAATGCCAAATTTCACGCGTTGACGCTCTTTCGCAGGTAATTTGCCCAGCAGGCTTTTGGTAGCCCAAATGGCGCCGCCGCGTGCAAAATCAGACAGGCGCGCGGCATGATTGATGGTGTCGCCCAGAACGGTAAATTCCACTTTTGTTTCTATGTGAAAAATACCCAGCCACTCATGTCCCTCATTCAATCCGGTATTTAAAAAGAGCTCATTCGTCCAGTTCTTGCGTAACTGCCATTCCTTGCTGATTTTACGCATGGTGGAGCGCATTTCCTGTGCGCACATTAACGCGTTAAAAATGTAATTGCAGTCCGGCTGGGGGAAAAAATAGTACACCATGCCGTCGCCTACATGCTTACCGTGGGTGCCGTAATACTTACGGAATATTGGTTCCATGGTGGCCCATATCTGATTAATGAGTTCGAAGTATTCCTCGGGCGGTAATTCGGTGCAAATACGTACCGAGCCTTGCAAGTCGGCCACCAGCACAGCCACATCGGTCAATACCGGAAGATGTTTTTTCAGCAGGTTGCGAATCACCTCATCACGTCGTTCCAGCAATCCCAGCAAGCTGTCACTTTGAGCTTCACTAGGAAGATGGATAAACAGGATGCCTTCGCGATAATAAGAGGCATAGACGTTGTAGTGGGCTATTTCATCGTCTTTCACCCGCAAAGTCAGCGGCAGTTGCACCAAAGTTCCATTGGGACGTGATTCGGCCAGTGACTCTTCTCGCGGAGCGGGGGTAACATTCGACGCCCCAGAAAGAATATTCATCAAATCATTTCGCGAAAAACGGCCTTTACCTAACTGAAGATAAAATTGTAATAGCTCTTCACGATTGGCACCGTTTCTGCCTAATTTACCTTTGAGTAAATAGGCCAGCGCATTCCGCTCCTTAATGTCAGCAGGCAGGTGTTCAAATGCGCCTAATAAATCAGTACGGGCTTCTTCGTTGAACCAGGTGATTTCGAAATTGTAATTGACCATGTAGGCCGGGAAGGGGATATGATCAATCGTAAGACGAAGCATGGAGGATTTAGGGTTGGTGACAGCTTGAGGCGCCCTCTTTATATCCGGGATTGAGGCGTGTGCTGCCTTGAGTTCTTGCGTGGGAGTTTCCAATACCGGAAAGCCATCTTCCTCTAGTTGCTTAGCAATATCTGACATCGCATACCCTTCCTTTTTCAATTGGCTGATACGTTCAAGGCGCGCTAATACTTCCTCTGGAAAATAACCAATCTGGCGTGCTGTCGTAGGAGCCCCAGGCTCAGGGTTTTTCACCAAGGGGCGAGGCAGTAGACCTTGTGAAATGTAGTTATTAAGCGTAGCTCGAGAAATATTCGCAGCTTCCATTACTTCAAAACTAGTCAGTATCATTTGGAGCCCCCTTCAATTGGACTGTCTACAGTATAAATTATGGACAGTCCATGTCAAGTGTTATTTGTCTTAGACTGTACATATATAATTATACTGTCCAACTATGATTGTCTAATAGTTAATATTAAGGGATGTCCTAATAATGTCTCCCCCTCGTTAATATTAAAGGGGCGCCAAGGAAGGCAAAGGGATTCACCTGCCTTTTGGTTAGGTCATTCTGCGCAGGAGCGCACTCGAAATCGTGGGAGCTTTGCTGTTACTGTTCGACCAGTGCGGTAGCTTTGGTCCTTAGGCTTTCAGCACGCAGTTTGGCATTGTAGATAACCTTCGGCGATCATCCAAGCCAGCTAGCCCCCAATTAGGAGAGGCAGCCGGTACATTTCGAAGAATGTTGCAATGCACCAGCGCAGCATGGTCGAAGCTTTTGCGTATCGGGACATAGAAAAAGTTAAAAACCGAGGCGCACACCAGTTTAACGACAAGTTCGTATCACCAAGTGGCAGCAATATCACAGTCAAAGCCGACCCTGGCAGGATCCGCACTTTATGTATTTCCTGTTCCGGCAGTGTAAATCGGCGGGCAACCCATGCGGCCTAGTGCCAAAACCAAAACTGTTCTTCGAACCGCCCCTCTTTGCCTGCCCCGATATTCGCATAATGTATAGCGCATCAAATCAAAAGCCCTTTGTTTACGCGGGTTTAAAAACTTTTGTTGTCCAAATTTAGACTGTGCAACAGTACCGGGTTTTCGCATATTCATGATTTTCCGCCTCCTCGTCAAAGTGTTTTTGAAAGATATTCCTTAATCCGATCCTGTCTTTGCTGGCACTTCAGCACCGGCCCCCGCTTTCCAAACACATAGCGGTAAGGGTAGAACACCTCCCAATAGCCATTCGCCAGCTGGCGACCCGACAGGCGACCCGCAACCAACAACGCCCGAACCCGACGCGGCGTAACCCCCCATTCCCTGGCAACCGCCGAAACGGGCAATACCATCAAATCCGACATCTCGTCATCCTCCTTATCAATTTGTTCTCCCTTACCTGTCCATAACCCGGTACTGTTTCAGCCCACCCGGTACTGTTTCAACCTGTCCAAACCCCGCGAATTTGCTCAATATATGAAATTATGATTCCTTATGTGTCCGTATTACAAGTTAAGCGCGCCTTCGGCGCGCCGGTGGCGCTACGCGCAATTCCGGCGCGCCACAGACGCGCCATCGCAAAAACCTGCTCAATCTGCTGCATGCTGTTGGCATCGAACCAGCGGCCATTGGGCGCAAACAGGCGATCATCCTTTATCGTCCAGCCTTCCCACGCCTTGCCGGGCAGGGCATAACCGCCGAGAATGCGCAGCATGCGGTAAGCCAGCCATGGAATACGGGCGCCGCCCGTCTCCCAGTTCTGGATGGTACGGGCAGTGACCTTAAGCAAATCGGCAGCTTGCCTGCGGCTCAGACCAGCCATGCGGCGCAGATCACGAAAGTCTTGCGGCTCTATCCAGCAGCGCATCATGGACGCCTTCCTTGAGCCATTTTGCGACGTTCCACATAATCCAGATAAGCTTGAGCTGAGGCGCGGCGCAACACGGCAGGAACCAGCAAGGCAGCACGCAGCTTCCGGAAAAAAATCAAAACCGGCTTGGCAGGAGGGCGGCAGCTTCGTACTTGGCGTGTTTCCTGATCGGACAGCACCAGCCCGACAAACAGCCCATGCGGGCTAGTGCCAAAATCGAAACCGTTCCCCGAAGGGTTCCGCTTTGCCTGTTCCTGATATTCGCATAATGTATATTATGTAAAATACTAGAGGAAAAAAGTTTACAGGATTAGAGCAGCGGAGCCTGGGTAGCGAATTGTAGCCTTAGTAAGGTGCTGCCTAACCCTTGCGGCCAGTTTGCGATGACAAATTCGCTAATGTTTGAGTATGGTTCGGCTGAATCTGATCCCAGGAAAAGCGCCATTCCCAGTTACCCGTGGGTCGACTAGGAAAATTCATCCGATGATCACCCGATAGTCCCAACACATCCTGCAGCGGAAAAATAACGAGACTAGCCACTGATTTTGAAATAGCGCGCATTAAATCCCGGTGAATTTCATGCCCATCAGTGCCTAGATAATGTAGCGCAAAAGCTTTTTCCCGTTCCGAGTTTGAGTTCCACCAGCCTAGGATAGTGTCGTTGTCATGGGTACCGGTATAGGCAATGGTGTTTGGTACGTAATGGTGCGGCAAAAAGTGATTACCCTCACCTTCGGCAAAGGCAAATTGCAGGATACGCATGCCTGGCAAATTGAATTTGTCGCGCAGTTCCACAACGTCCTGAGTAATTAAACCCAGATCTTCGGCAATGATAGGCAGGTAGGGAAAAGCCTTTTCAAATGCTTCAAATAGCTTTTCCCCAGGGCCTGGCATCCATTTCCCATGGATCGCATTAGGCGCATCCGCAGCGACCTGCCAATAGGCCGCAAAACCCCTAAAATGATCAATACGAACCAAGTCGGCCAGTTGCAACGCATGTCTGAGTCGAGCTATCCACCAAGCGTAGCCAGTTTGTTCGTGGATGTCCCACCGATAAAGCGGATTTCCCCAAAGCTGGCCTGTTTCGCAAAAGTAGTCCGGAGGCACACCCGCCACCACTAAAGGACGGCCATTTTCATCCAGTTCGAATAACTCTTGATGCGCCCATACATCGGCGCTGTGATAGGCCACAAATATCGGCACATCACCAATAATTTTCACTCCATGCTCGCTCGCATATAGCCGCAAATTTGACCATTGACGCGCAAAGCACCATTGACAGAATTTCCAGAAGCCTATGTCTTCAGCACAAGTATTTTCCATCCTGCGTAGAGCCTGTGCATTCCTATGCGCGAGTTCTTTCGGCCAGAGACTCCATTCGCGCCAATTTTCGCGCTCCGCAATTGCCATGAATAATGCATAGTCTGCCAGCCATTCATTTTCCGTAAGGCAGAATTCAGTATATTTGCGGTGCATATTGTCGTGACTGCCTGCAAAAAATTTCTTGGCGGCGCGGCGCAGACGCTCGACGCGGAAAGGCCGCAAGAGGGTGAAATTTACCCGGTCAGGTTGAAAATCTGGATGCGGTATTAAATCGTCAGAACTGAGCCAGCCTTGATGCGATAATTCGGCGAGATCAATCAGAAGAATATTGCCGGCAAAAGCAGAACTGCTCATATAAGGAGAATTCCCCGGCCCGATTTCGCCCAAGGGTAGAACCTGCCAATACGTTTGGCCGGCACTGACCAGCCAGTCTACAAACTTATAGGCATCCGGGCCGAAATCGCCAGCCCCTAACGCACCGGGTAAGGATGTGGGATGTAACAAGATGCCGCTGGCGCGATCCGTTAACATACACAGTCAGGCTACTTATTATTCAGAAGCACGGCGCATCGCTCCCCCTGCCTCGGGATCGCCCCCGCCCTGGCTGATAGGCTTGGCCAAGTTCGCGGGAGGTGGCAATTTCAACAGGTTATACAACTCGGTTAAATTGTGGCGATACAGCCGATCAAAGCTGGCTACGGAGTTTGATGGGTTGTAATCGCCAAACCACCAGAACCAGTCTGAACTTTCACAGGAACAAAGCTGCTT
>JANYHX010000193.1 GCA_025362155.1 Gallionella sp.
GGGCTTGATTTTGATTTACCTGCTGGTGGTGGCGCAGTTCAGATCCTACGTTGTGCCACTGGTCATCATGGCCCCGATCCCGCTCACCATTATCGGCGTGATGCCGGGACACGCGCTGTTGGGCAGCCAATTCACCGCGACCTCGATGATAGGCATGATCGCGCTGGCGGGTATCATCGTGCGCAATTCTATACTGCTGGTGGACTTCATCAATATGCAGATACGCGATGGGGCAGATCCCCAGCATGCAGTGATCGCGGCGGCGAGCGCTCGCGCCAAGCCTATCATTCTGACCGGCTTGGCTGCCATGCTGGGGGCGCTGTTTATACTGGATGATCCGATTTTCAATGGCCTGGCAATTTCATTGATATTCGGGATACTGGTTTCCACCGTGCTGACGCTGGTGGTGATACCCGTGTTGTATTACGCCACCCTGTACAAAAAATTGCAGTAAAATCTGTTTAATCTGAAGAGGAGTTTTAAATAATGAATGCAGAACGCATAGTCCGTATTGTTGCAGGTTTTTTCGTCTTACTGTCGGTGGCGTTGGGCGCAGAAGAAAGCCCGATATTCGTGAGTAAATACTTTTTATTTTTCACCGTATTCGTCGGCCTGAATTTGTTTCAAAGCGGTTTTACCAACCTATGCCCATTGAATAATATTCTCGCCAAATTTGGCATCAAAAATAGTTCGTGTTAACACCTCAGGAAGATCACTTGCCTCCTGATAAGCCGGAGGTGGAGTTGCCCCAAAAAAAATTATTTTCGATTCGGCTGTCAGATATCAAATGGGCGCACATCAGTCTGGCCCTGGTTGGGCTGATGTGGATTTTCCCTTTCCTGCATTATCGCCATGAAAATCCGCTGACTGCATTTGACCAGGAATGGTGGAGTGCCCTATTGGGTGTGCTCGCGCTTTCCCTTTTGACTGCGGGTGAATTCTGGCGGCAACCTGAAATTCCGCGTATTGCGCAATTGCCTATCGCATTGATCGTGGTGGTGCTGTTGCAATTGGTGCTGGGCAAAATAGGCTATGTTGATCAGGCCTTGTTGTATATTTTATATTTGCTGTTCGCGGCCCTGTTGATGTTGCTGGGCAAAAGATTGCGCGCGTGTTTTGGTATTGAGAAGCTGGCGGTTGTGTTGGCGTTCTCTTTGCTGATAGGCGCGGAACTCAATGCTCTGATGGGTGTGCTCCAGCATTACCAATGGCATACGCCGCTTGATGCGGTGGTAGTGATGCAAATTTCCTCCAGCATCTATGGAAACCTGGCGCAACCCAATCATTTTGCCAATTATATTGCACTGGGTTTGATTTCATTAGGTTTGCTGTTTCAACAGCGCAAATTGAAATCGGGCTATGTCATTCTGTTGACTGTGCCCCTGTTATTTTCAATGACGCTAAGCGGCTCGCGTAGCTCGTGGTTGTATTTGTTGCTGATGGTCGCTCTGGCAGTGTGGCTGGCGCGGCGGGACACCGCACTGCGCCCCCTGTTGCGTTATAGCTTGCTGCTGGTTGGCGGTTTCGCCTTAATGCATCTGATTGTACAAATACCGTTTATGGCCGCAGGAAATGGCGGCACAAATACGGTGCAACGTTTGCTTGCTTATAACGGCGGCGGCGATACTAGCGGCAGTATTCGATTATATTTGTGGCACGAAGCCTGGCTGATGTTCATGCAATCCCCTTGGCTGGGTGTGGGCTTCGGGCAATTTGCCTGGCATCATTTCGAGTTGTTACCCTCATTACGCGCGACCAATATTTCCGGTCTTTACAACAATGCCCACAACCTGATTTTTCAACTTGGGGCTGAAGCGGGGCTGCCCGGAGTGTTGGCATTGTTGGTGTCACTGAGCATCTGGTTTTATGGCGTGTATAAAAGCTACGCAAAGCCGGCCAGATCTGTGGAGAATTCTCACAGCGGTGCGACGTTGAATGCAGCACATTGGTGGGGTTATGCCATATTGGGTGTGCTCGCCATCCACAGCTTGCTGGAGTATCCGTTGTGGTATACCTACTTCATCGCAGTGGCGGCAATTCTGTTAGGGGCCTTCGATGAAACCCAATATCGCCTGGAATTACGCCGTGTCGGGCGGTTCGCGTTGACTATTATTTTGCTAATGGGTTTGTTATCGCTGCTACAGCTACGCAGCAATTATCAGCGCCTGAAAAATGTTTTGGCGATAGTTCCCGCTTCTGCAAATGTCACGGAAGTCTCGCAGCGCAACCGTGAAGGCTTGATGGCGGTGCATAATGGGGTTTTGCTGGCACCCTATGCCGAACTGTATATCTTTGGCAGCAGCGATGTGAATACTGATCGTCTTAAACAAAAGCTCCTTCTGGGTGCCAATGTAATACGCTATATACCCACCGCCCAGGTGGTTTACCGGCAGGCATTTTTTCTGGCGCTAGATGGTCAGTTGCAGCAGGCCGAGCAATTAATGGAGCAGGCAATTTGGTCCTATCCTGGCAATGGTAATGCACATGCCTTATTAATGGATTTAGCGGCGAAAGACCCCGCGCATTTTTCGGCTCTGTTAGAATTCGCAAACCAAAAAGAACAGGAGCATGCCCGTGCAATTCATCAGTCATAATCTCATTCCGATTGGCATTGCCTTTTTTAGTGGCGCCATGTTGTTATGGTCGTTGTTTGGTAATCGTTTGCGCGGTATCAAGGAAGTGGATACTGTGGCCGCTTTGCAGCTCATCAATCACAAAAATGCCATCGTACTGGATGTGCGCGAGCAGAGTGAATACGACACCGGGCATATTTTGAATTCCAGATTGATCCCTGTGGGCAAGATTAAAGAGCGCGTGGGCGAGCTGGAAAAATACAAAGACCAGCCTATCGTGGCCGTGTGCCGCAGTGGCATCCGCTCCGCCACTGCTTGCGCTGCGTTGGGTAAGCAGGGCTTTGCGCAGGTTTATAATCTGACCGGCGGTATGCAAGCCTGGCAAAAAAATAATTTGCCGGTAGAAAAATGAGGGAATTTTAAGCGTGGCAAAGGTATTGATGTATAGCACCGCCGTATGTCCCTATTGCATTCGGGCCGAGCAATTACTGACGCGCAAGGGTGTACAGAACATCGAAAAGATCAGGGTTGATCTACAACCCGAATTGCGCATTGCCATGATGGAAAAAACCGGGCGCCGCACCGTGCCACAAATTTATATCAACGAGGTGTATGTTGGCGGCTATGACGAACTGGCATCACTCGATCATGCCGGTAAGCTGGATGAACTTTTGGCAAAATCCGATTGAAATAATCCTCTTTAAGTAAGGAAAAACATGACCGCAACCGCACCAGAAAATAAACAGCCCATCTTCAATATGGACAAGATCTACGTGAAAGACCTTTCGCTGGAAATCCCGCACGCACCCAAGATTTTTATGGAGCGGGATCCCCCGCAAGTTGATATTCAGCTGCACACCCAGGCTAGTTCGCTGGAAGAAGGAGTGTTTGAGGTGCTGGTGATGGCGACGGTTACTGCCAAGATAAAAGAAAAAATAATGTTCCTGATTGAGATCAAACAGGCCGGGATATTCCAGATACGCAATGTGCCGACCAATGAACTGGAGCCTATATTGGGCGTGATGTGCCCGAATATCCTGTTCCCGTTTTTACGCGAAGCGGTATCAGATGTGGCGGTGCGTGGCGGTTTTACGTCGATACTATTGAACCCGATAAATTTTGAGGGTATCTACCAACAACAAAAACAGCAACTAGCCCAAGCCGCCTCCACGACCACGCATTAATGAAAACTTGTCCCTCCCTGCTTCGACTTGCGCTGTTGCTTCTGCTGTTGGGCGCGAGCGCAGTTCAGGCAGTGGAATATGTGTCCGTCAAGGAAAGCAATGCGGTCTTGTATGACGCGCCTTCGATCAAGGCGAAAAAACTGTTTGTGGTGAATCGTTATATGCCCTTCGAGCAAGTCGTCACACTGGACAGCTGGGTCAAGGTGCGTGACCGTTCCGGCGGCTTGTACTGGGTGGAAAAGCGCCTGTTGAGCAATAAACGCTATGTGTTCGCGCTGTTACCGTTGGTGGATGTGCGCGCAGAACCTGACTATGCTGCGGCACTGGTGTTTCAGGTGCGTCAGCAGGTGGCATTGGAACATGTTGAATCCACCGGCACAGGTTGGATCAAGGTACGCCATCAAGACGGTAATGTAGGCTATGTGCGCAGCACCGAAGTATGGGGAGGCTAGCAATGTGTTGAAAACTGCTGATGGAACGACTAGCCATCTGACTAAGTTGGCAAACTACGCTAACAAAGTCATTGGTTATGCGCTCGACATAACTGTGTTGCTCAAGGACTCAAAATCCGGGGCCGCGAAGCGGCAGACAAATTGTACATTCCGGTTTCTCGTCCTTTCACACCTTGTTCTACCATCGCTCGTAACGCTTTAAACACACTGCTAATCAGGTTCAGGGAATCAGGGCGTATGAACATTACCATCATCGGCGCAGGAGCCTGGGGAACCGCTCTTGCCATCAGCCTGGCAACCCATCACCGGGTGACGCTGTGGGCGCGTGACGCTGCGCAACTCGAAGCAATGCGCATCACGCGTTACAACCAGCATTACCTTCCGGAAACTTTGCTGCCAGCGAATCTCGAATTAAGCGCGGATTTTGCTGCCGTAGTGGCGGCTGCCGAACTAGTTATTATCGCCGTCCCTACAGCCGCATTACGCTCGATTTTGCATCAGCTGGCGCAATTACCGCGACCTGTTAACGTGCTGTGGGTATGCAAGGGTTTCGAGGCAGAAACCGCAAAATTACCGCATCAAGTAGTAGCCGAAATATTACCGGAAGGATTTCATTACGGCGTCTTGTCAGGCCCCAGCTTTGCGCAGGAAGTTGCGCGCGGGTTGCCTACTGCGTTAACGCTTGCTTCCGCAGATGTTGGATTTGCACGCCGCACGGCACAGGCTTTACATCATGCACGTTTGCGTATCTATGCCAGCAGCGATGTAGTCGGCGTGGAAGTCGGCGGGGCAGTGAAGAATGTGATGGCCATTGCTGCCGGAATTTGCGATGGCATGGGGCTGGGGTTGAACGCTCGCGCTGCCTTGCTGACCCGCGGTCTGGCCGAGATCACGCGGCTCGGCTTGAAACTCGGTGGACGTTCAGAAACCTTTAGTGGTCTTTCCGGTGTGGGCGACTTGATTCTCACCTGTACCGGCGATTTGTCGCGCAATCGCCAAGTCGGTTTGCGTCTGGTGCAGCAGCAAGATTTAGCGGAAATATTGCGCGGACTGGGCCACGTTGCCGAGGGTGTTTACAGCGTGCGGGAAGTGCATCACCTTGCGCAAAACCTGGGTGTAGCAATGCCGATTTGCGAATCGGTTTACCGAATTCTTTACGAAAATATTTCGGCTGAAGAGATGGTTACCATGCTGTTGAATCGTGCGCCGAATCTGGAATTCAATAGCATTTGATTCCTCCAGAATTGGATTATCTTTTGCGCCGAAACACCAAGTCCCACACCCCATGCCCAAGGCGAATACCGCGCTGCTCAAATTTGGTGAGCGGCCGATAAGCCGGACGCGGTGCGTAATTTTCAACCGTGTTTCCCAGCAACGGCTCCGCGCTCAATACAGTTAATATTTGTTCAGCATAATCCTGCCAGTCGGTGGCGACATGCAAATAACCACCCGGTTTGAGTTTCTGTACCAGCTGCGAGATGAATGGGGCTTGAATCAAACGCCGCTTGTTATGGCGAGCCTTGTGCCATGGGTCGGGAAAAAAAATATGCACGCCGTCCAGTGCCGCCTCACCTAACATGTCGCGCAGAACTTCCACGGCATCATGCTGGATGATGCGAACATTATTGAGCTGTTGCGCAGCTATCAGCTTGAGCAGATTGCCCACACCCGGCGTGTGCACCTCAAGTACCAAATAATCATTTTCCGGATGAGCGATCGCGATGGTGGCGGTGCTGTCGCCCATGCCGAAACCAATCTCCAGTATTTTGGGAGCGTCGCGCCCGAATGCCAATGCCAGGTCCATTTGCTGCATCGCGTATGGAATGCCGAAGCGCGGCAGCAAGGTGTCGCAGGCGCGTTGCTGCGCAGGCGTGACGCGGCCCTGGCGCAACACGAAGCTGCGGATGTGGCGTTTGCTGAGGTCGGGAGTAGTCATGGTGTTTGATTTGTTCAGCTACCCTCACCGCTACCCTCTCCCGCACGCGGGAGAGGGTGCCCCGATAGGGCGGGTGAGGGTATTGTCAGGAACGTGTCGAACTGATAATCCCTACCGTCGGCGAACTTGGGCTAGCGCTGTAAAGTTTTTTCGGCATCCGTCCGGCCAAATAAGCAGAGCGTCCAGCCTCTACCGCCTGTTTCATTGCGCCGGCCATCAAAACCGGCTGTTGTGCGGCAGCAATCGCAGTGTTCATCAGCACGCCAGCGCAGCCCAGCTCCATCGCAATGGCGGCATCGGAAGCCGTACCTACCCCCGCATCCACGATCACCGGCACTTGCACGCGCTCCATGATGAGTTGCAGATTCCACGGGTTGAGGATGCCCATGCCCGACCCGATCAAAGAGGCCAGCGGCATGATCGCTACACAGCCAATATCCTCCAGTTGCTTGGCGATGATAGGATCGTCCGAGGTATACACCATCACCTGAAAGCCTTCTGCCACCAGCGTTTTAGCAGCAGCGATGGTTTCAATCACGTTGGGATAAAGCGATTGCGGATCGCCCAGCACTTCCAGTTTGACCAGGCTATGCCCATCCAGTAATTCGCGTGCCAGACGCAGGGTGCGCACCGCATCTTCGGCAGAGTAGCAACCGGCGGTGTTGGGCAGCAGGGTGTATTTCGACGGTGGCAATATTTCCAGCAGGCTGGGTTCGTCGGGGTTCTGGCCGATGTTGCTGCGCCGGATTGCTATCGTGATGATCTCCGCGCCGCTGGCTTCCACCGCCGAAATACACCCTGCTGCCCAACACCGCCGGTTGCTACTCTGCCGAAGATGCGGTGCGCACCCTGCGTCTGGCACGCGAATTACTGGATGGGCATAGCC
>JANYHX010000205.1 GCA_025362155.1 Gallionella sp.
TAATCAACAGCGATGTGCTATTTCTCGAAATTGTGGTGTTGCTGGTCAATGTCGCCGTTGCGTGGCTGTTGTTGCGTGATGTCAAAAATAGCATTGACCCCAGGAAGTTTTTTAATTACCAGAACGCCATTCTGTTAGGGGTGGCGATTAACCTGACGGTGATTCTGTTGTTTCCGCCGTTCCAGTTTTTCTATGCGCTCAGCAGTGCGCTTCTGCCTTCCTTTCAGGGCTTCTACTTCATTTTCATGGCCGGCCCCATGCTTACTATTGTTACGCCGATCCTGTATCTGGAAGTAGTGTTCGTGCTATTCAACGGCTCCGCGCTGTGGTTATTATTTAACCGTATTCAAGAGCGCGATCTTTCTTCGCTGGAAGCTGCGCACCTCATGCGCAAATTGAGTGACACGCAGCACAAATAAATCAGCGCCTTAAAAAAGGGCTAAAGCAATTTATCGAAGCGGATCAATAGGCGTTAACTCTACTATTCAGATGTTGGTCTTTAGTTCCCCCGCAGCACATTCGTTATGGCAGGAAGATAAGTATAGAATCGCAAGCAGGGGGCGAATTTTGATTGGCGGAGGAATTATGAAATCTATTATCGTAAGTATAGCGGCAGCAGGATTGATGGTTGCAGGCAGTGCAATGGCTACCGACATGCCGGATCTGGCTAAAAAACTCGGCTGCGCCGCTTGTCACTCAATTGACAAGAAGATGGTTGGGCCAGCTTGGATGGACATTGCTAAAAAATACAAAGGTGATGCGGGAGCCGAAGCCAAGCTGATCACTAAGGTGTCCAACGGAGGAGGTGGTGTGTGGGGCAAAGTACCTATGCCTGCCATCGATCCATCCGGCAAGAAGCAGGATGGCATCAAGCAATTGGTTCAATTTATTTTGTCTCTGGACAAGTAGTCGAGAAATATCTTCTCAAGGGCCGGCGTAAGCCGGCTTTTTTGTGCACTGAATTTTGCAGAGCCTGAATTTGCATGCACGGTTCATGATGAGGCCGTCCTTGCAGAGAATAGCATGTGACCCACGCACCGGACGTCAAAGGGGACCTTTCCAGGTTTACCAGTGGATGCGATGTCCGGCACACAGCCAAACCATCCTGCATGCATAAGAAGGTGGCGGATTTATCCTGAAGCAGCAGCTATCGGCTAGAATGTGGGACTCCATTATTCACAAAGCATTATGGTTCCCCACCTTACTACTGCACTCACCGGCCCCTTACATGATTTGGAGCGACGTTTTCTATCGGCCATGCCGAACATTGAACATTGGTTTCGAACTCAATGGCTGGAGCACGCTTCGCCGTTCTATGCCTCGGTAGATTTGCGCAATAGCGGTTTCAAGTTGGCGCCGGTGGATACAAATTTATTTCCAGGCGGCTTCAATAATCTTAATCCTGATTTTCTGCCGCTATGTGTGCAGGCAATGCACCAGGCCGTGGAGAAAATCTGCCCGGAAGCGCGCGGTGTTTTGCTGATACCGGAAAACCACACACGCAATTTATTTTATTTGCAAAACGTGGCGCAGATCGTGACGATACTCAAGCACGCCGGCATGCGCGTGCGCATCGGCAGTTTGTTACCGGAGATTACCGCAGCCACGCCCATTCAATTACCTAACGGCAGCACGTTGGTGCTGGAGCCTTTGGTGCGGCGTGCCAACCGGTTGGGCGTGGTGGATCCCGGCTCAGCATCAGGTTTCGATCCGTGTGTGGTGTTGCTTAATAATGACCTATCGAGCGGCGTGCCCGACATTCTGAAAAATCTCGAGCAACCGATTTTTCCGCCGCTTTCTGCGGGATGGTATACGCGCCGCAAGTCGCAGCATTTCACCGCTTATGACCGGGTTGCCGGTGAGTTTGCCAAGCTGCTGGACATTGACCCGTGGCTGATCAATCCGTATTTTGCTACCTGCGATCAAATCAATTTTCAGGAGCGCGTCGGGGAAGAATGCTTGGCCGCGCAGGTGGATGTGGTGTTGCAAAAGATACGCGGCAAATATGCCGAATATGGCGTGAAGCATGATCCTTTCGTTATCGTCAAAGCCGATGCCGGCACCTACGGCATGGGCATCATGACGGTGAAGGATGCCAGCGAAATCACCGGCCTAAACCGCAAGCAGCGCAACAAGATGGCGGTAGTGAAAGAGGGGCTGGCCGTCTCGGATGTGCTGATACAGGAAGGGGTATACACCTTCGAACAAATCAACGACGCAGTAGCCGAACCGGTGGTGTACATGATTGATCACTACGTGGTAGGTGGATTTTATCGCGTGCATACCACCCGTGGGGTAGACGAAAATCTCAATGCAGCCGGAATGCATTTTATGCCTCTGGCGTTCGAGACCCACTGTACCTTGCCTAATCCAGATCGTGCTCCGCACGATACGCCCAATCGTTTTTATGCCTATGGTGTGGTGGCACGATTGGCATTGCTGGCTGCTTCGCTGGAAATTGAGGCGGCTGAAAATCCCCATTAAAATCCTTACTGAAAACTCCTAGATGGCCGCGCTGTTTCGTCTCTTCACTATTGTCATATTTCTGCTGCTCACGGCTTGCACAGGCAAAGAGCCGTTATATCAGGAGCAAGGCTATGTGTTCGGCACGCTGGTGGAGATCAGTATTTATGGTGAAGACGAGATTCGCGCCAAGCAAGCGGTCAAGACGGTGATGCATGAGTTCCAGCGCTTGCATGAAATGTTGCACGCCTGGCAACCGAGTGAATTGAGCGAATTGAACGCAACGTTTGCCAAGGGTGAGAGCATGGCCATTTCGGCGGAACTGGTTGCGATATTGCAAGATGCCGGGCGGCTTTCAAGGCAGTCTCAAGGCTTGTTTAATCCGGCGATTGGGGGATTGGTGCAGCTCTGGGGCTTTCACGCCGATGACTTCAAACCTGTGCAGCCTGACGAAAAAGACATCGCACTATGGGTGGCGGCCAATCCGCAAATGAGCGACATCTCGATTGTGCACGGCAGGACGCAGAGTAAAAATAAATTCGTGCAGCTGGATTTGGGTGGTTATGCCAAAGGCTATGCATTGGATCGCGCCGCCGGGTTGTTGCACCAGCAGGGTATTCACAATGCGCTGATCAACATCGGTGGCAATGTTCTGGCGCTGGGGCAACATGGCAAACGCCCTTGGCGCGTGGGCATCCAGCATCCGCGCAAGTCCGGCGCGCTGGCGACTTTGGATTTGCATGACGGCGAGGCGATCGGCACCTCCGGTGATTATCAGCGTTACTTCATGTTGGGCAGTGTACGTTACTGTCATCTGATCAATCCCCACAGCGGTTATCCCATGCAGGGCGTGCAAGCTGTAACGATTCTCACCCACGGCACACACGCCGGAACATTATCTGATGCGGCTTCCAAGCCGTTGTTCATCGCCGGAATGCATGGCTGGCGCGCGGCTGCTACGCAAATGGGACTGACAGAGGCGATGTTAATAGACGGGCAAGGCATTATCCATCTCACAGCCGCGCTGCAGAAACGGCTAGAATTCGCCGATAAGAATATTCGCCCTGTAATCGAACCGTGAATAATCCGGGGAAGAAAAGTCGCAAAGCAAAAGTGGAGCGTGCGCTGGATATGAAGCAACTTAATGGAAAAATTTAACTGCGGGAGTAATTTAATTGGCTGGGATTTTATTAGTGACGCACAACGGCCTGGGTGCCAGCTTTGTAGAATGCGTCCATCATGTGCTGGGTGAAGTTCCGCCCAATCTTGAAGTGTTATCGATATTAGCCGGCGATGATTTACTAAAAAAATTAGCTGAAGGCCAGGCACTCATCAAACAACTGGATACCGGTGGCGGCGTACTCATCCTGGCGGATGTATTCGGCGCTACGCCCAGTAATATCGCGCGGCAATTGTGTCATGCCGAACGGGTGATTGGGGTGGCAGGGGTAAACTTACCGATGCTGTTGCGCGTGGTTTGCAGTCCAGCGAAGACCTTGCCGGAGCTGGCGAGGATCGCCGTCGAAGGTGGACGTGAATGCATTGTTCAGATGGCAAGCTAAGATGTTGCAACAAGAGGTACAAATCATCAACAAGCTCGGCCTGCATGCGCGCGCTTCGGCCAAGCTGACACAACTTGCTTCCAGCTTCAAATGCGAGGTGATGCTGTCGCGCAACAATCGCCGCGTGAACGCCAAAAGCATCATGGGGGTGATGATGCTGGCCGCTGCCAAAGGCTCCACCATCAACATTGAAACCAATGGCGAAAATGAAGCTGAAGCGATTCAGGCATTAGTGAAATTGATTAATGATTACTTCGGAGAGGGCGAATGATTTCCCCAAATAACCTACTGCGCCGCCAAGCTGATGGAACTACTGATATGACTACTAGCCATCTGATTAACCCAGCAAAAGACGCTGGGCAAGTCATTGGTTATAGCCATCCCACTAGGTCGCCAAAAAACGGCAACCAAGTGGCTGGTTATGCGGCGTCGCGTGCTCGTTCACTCCTCGCCTATCCATTTGATATGTCTCGTCGCTCACTGATGAAACAACTAGCCATTCGACTAAGCCAGCAAACTGGCAAGTCGCTGGTTATGTGCGACTCCCTGCATCTTGGCTTGCTCGCGACGGTTATTTGGGGAAATCAATGAGTTTTACGCTGCACGGCATCTCGGTCTCCAGCGGCATCGCCATCGGCCATGCGCATTTGATTTCGCATACTTCGCTGGAAGTGGCGCATTACATGCTGCCCAAGCAATTTATCGCTGAAGAAATCGCGCGCTTCGAGGCCGCGTTGCTGGCAACGCGCGATGAATTTACCAGCCTGCGCAGCAATCGCCCAACTCATGCCGCAGCCGAGTTCGATGCCTTTCTCGAATTGCACCAGATGATCCTGGATGATCCACTGTTGAGCGTGGCGCCCCGCGAGATGATTGCTAACGAGCAATGCAATGCAGAGTGGGCGCTCAAGACCCAGACCGAAACTCTGGTAGCGCAGTTTGATGAATTTGAAGATGCCTATTTACGCGAGCGCAAGACTGATGTGACTCAAGTGGCCGAACGCTTGCTCAAGAAGTTGCTCGGACAGCCCGGCCATCATCCGTTGTCGGCACGCCACGATGTCGAAATGATACTGGTAGCGCATGACTTGAGCCCCGCCGATTTGATCCAGTTCAAGCCGCATCAATATGCAGCTTTCATCACCGATGTAGGCGGCGCAACCTCGCACACCGCGATTGTCGCGCGCAGCTTGAACACGCCGTGCGTGGTGGGTTTGCATCATGCGCGCGAATTAATCCGTGAAGATGATGTGCTGATTCTGGATGGTGATCAGGGCGTGCTGATCGTTAATCCGGACAAGCCGATCCTGGCTGAATATAAGCTGCGCCAAAGCGCGTGGGAATTGGAGCGCAAGAAACTCAAGCGCCTCCGTACAGCACGCGCCAACACTCTGGATGGTGCCCTCATTGAGTTGCATGCCAACATTGAGAAGCCGGAGGATATTGCCGAAGTGAAAGAAAATGGCGCGACCGGGATTGGTTTGTTTCGCAGCGAATTCCTATTCCTCAACCGTGATAGCTTGCCCAATGAGGAAGAACAATTCGAAGCGTACCGCACGGTCGCTGTCGGCATGGAGGGCCAGCCTGTCACCATACGCACATTCGATCTGGGCGCAGACAAGCAAATCAAAGGCGTGGAGCGTGTGGCCAATAATCCTGCGCTGGGATTGCGGGCAATCCGCTTATGCCTGGCCGAGCCGCAATTATTCCGCACGCAGTTACGCGCCCTGCTGCGTGCCACGCATTACGGCAATGTCAAAATATTGATCCCGATGTTATCCAGTGTTTCCGAGCTCAACCAGACTTTGCAATTCATCGCCGCGACCAAGCAAAATCTGGATGAGGAGGGCATTCCGTATGATCGCGAGGTGAAAATCGGCGGCATGATCGAGATACCCGCAGCGGCTTTGGCGCTTAAGGTGTTCGCCAAAAAATTGGACTTTCTGTCTATCGGCACCAATGACTTGATTCAATATACCTTGGCGATAGACCGCACCGATGAAGAAGTCGCACACCTCTACGATCCGCTGCATCCGGCAGTGTTGCACCTGCTGTCGCATATCATAGGAACAGCCAATAAACTTGGTGTGCCGATTTCCGTGTGCGGGGAAATGGCCGGGGAATTGGCTTATACACGCCTGTTGCTGGGGTTTGGTTTGCGCGAGTTTTCGATGTTTTCCGCGCAAGTGCCCAACATCAAGCAGCGTGTGTTAACCACCAATCTGCCGAAAATTGTCCTGCTTACACAAAGAATAAGACGCGCTGATGACCCAATGAAAATTCGCGAGTTGCTGGAACGGCTTAACGCTTAAGCTGAAGTGATTTTGCCTGCGTAATGAGGTTATGCCTCTGCTCGCTCATGGCGGTTGCTAATTCTCCCCTAACTTTCGATTGCTATCTTCACAACCACGCGAATATCCGCGTGACTTGTAAGGACTGGTCATTATGAAACGCAAATTCTATCTGGCAGCACTTTCAGTTCTATCCACAGTCGCCATTGGCAGTGCATATGCGGCCAATTCCACCGGGAACGATGCCCTTGCTATCCAGGCGGCAAATCAGCATGACGCAATGTAACCACAGCCGAGCAGCATGTCGGCGGCAAGGCCAAATGAATACCTCTCTGCGCGAAAATACCTTGCAGATGCTAAACAAAGTTCCGGAAGTCACACTCTACTTCTGGATCATCAAAATCATGTGCACCACCGTTGGTGAAACCGCCGCTGACTTTCTGAACGCCGATTTGCATTTCGGACTGACTGGCACTTCCATAGTGATGAGTATCCTCCTCGCCATTTTTGTGATCATGCAGTTACGCCGCAATAAATATGTGCCGTGGCTGTACTGGGTGGTCGTGGTCTTGGTCAGTATCGTAGGCACGCTTATTACGGATAACCTCGTGGACAACTTCGGCGTCGCGCTGGAAACCACCACCATCGCATTCAGTCTGGCCTTGCTGGCAACTTTCGCCGCATGGTATGCGAGTGAAAAGACGTTATCCATCCACTCCATATTTACGAAAAAGCGGGAGCTGTTCTACTGGGCGGCCATTTTGTTCACATTTGCCTTGGGTACCGCCGCCGGAGACCTCGCAGCAGAAGGTTTAAGTTTGGGTTATGCGAAATCGGTGGTGATATTTGGCAGTCTCATTGGCATTGTTACCATCGCTTATTACGGCTTCAAGGTGAATGCGGTTCTGACATTTTGGATTGCTTACATTCTGACGCGTCCGCTTGGCGCATCGTTAGGTGATTATTTGTCGAAACCGATTGCGAATGGTGGCCTTGGATTGGGTGCGGCGGTTACGAACATGATCTTTTTCTCGGCCATTGTGGGCTTGGTGATTGACCTGACCGTCACCTGGCAGGACATGCGGGGACATGCGGCAAGCGATGCTATCAGTTCACGTTCGCCCTAGATCGGGTGATCTCTTCTACAGCATCATAAAAACTGTCAAAAAAGGAAGTCGTATGAACAATACAGCCCAGCACACCTTGAGCAAGGTGCCAGAGGTTACGTTGATCTTCTGGATTATCAAAATCGCGGCTACTACACTGGGTGAAACCGGGGGCGATGCAGTGTCCATGTCGATGAACCTGGGTTATCTTGTCGGGACGGGCATTTTTGCAGCAATCTTTTTCATGGCCGTGGTCGTCCAGATCAAAGCCATGGGTTTTCATCCATTCCTGTATTGGACAACCATCATCGCAACCACCACGGTCGGAACGACGCTGGCGGATTATGCAGACCGATCTCTCGGGATCGGCTATGCGGGGGGCTCCTCGCTATTGTTTATCCTGTTGATGGCCTCTTTGGCCATCTGGTATCGGACACTCGGCTCGGTTTCGGTTGATACCGTCAGCTCTCCAAAGGCCGAGATGTTCTATTGGGTGACGATCATGTTTTCCCAGACCTTGGGCACCGCACTCGGCGATTGGACAGCAGACACGGCAGGTCTTGGTTATGGGGGAGGTGCGATAGTATTCAGCGCGCTGTTGTTACTCGTTGTTGCGGCATACTACCGGACAAAAATTTCTCACACCGTGCTGTTCTGGGCTGCATTCATTCTCACACGCCCTCTGGGGGCGGTAGTAGGCGATTTTCTCGACAAACCGCTCAATGCCGGTGGACTGGCATTAAGTCGCTACACGGCATCGGCAGCGCTGCTCGTATTTATTGTGGCCTGCATCTTGATCTTCCAACAAAGTGCGGTCAAAAAAGGACATTGATGTGATGTTTGAAATAACCGATAGATCACCCGGATACCCACAACTTCTTTGTCGCCCATTATTTTTGCTGTCTAATGGTGCGCTAATTTTAGCGGTGTAAAGTGGTTATCACGGTGAGTATTGCTAATACCGTATTCTAACTAGCTCAAAAAGGAAAACTAACATGAATCAAGACACAGTTTCCAACGCAACGTATAAGTACTACCTAACAAGCTTGCTGGCCATCACTGCGACGGCATTCGCAGTAAATGCATCTGCCTATACGGGTCAAGAGCTTGCCAAAGAGGCCAAGGTTAGCCTGGGGGAGGCACGCGCGATCGCACTCAAAATCCATCCAGGCAAAGTCACCGATGAGGAACTGGAAAAGGAAAAAGGCGGTGGCGGCCTGCGCTATTCCTTCGACATCCGGCACGGCAAGGTCACGCAGGAAGTCGGCGTGGATGCCAACACCGGAGCAGTCTTGGAGAACGCTCCGGAAGGCAAAAATCCGGACTAGTCAGTAGACTGGCACCGTCCCTGGTGGACGGTTTTTTATTTCCATAATCAAATTTCAGATGGTATGCGTATTTTGTTGATTGAAGATGACCAGATGATAGGCGAGGCGGTATCTATTGCCCTTAAGGATGCCGCCTATGCCGTAGACTGGGTAAAAGATGGTATGGCCGCCAGTAGCGTGCTTGAACACAGTGAATATCAAGCTGTGCTACTCGATTTGGGCTTACCTAAGCGCGATGGTTTGGAGGTGCTGCGGCGCTTGCGTCAGAAAGGCAATCTTGTACCGGTCATCGTCATCACTGCTCGTGATGGTGTAGACGACAGAATCAAGGGGCTGGATTTTGGTGCGGATGATTATCTGGTAAAGCCTTTCGAAGTGAGTGAATTGTTAGCGCGACTCCGCGCGATTATCCGCCGCCATGGCGGACAGGCTGCACCATTGCTCTCTAACGGTAAAGTGACTCTTGACCAAGCAACCCGCGAGGCGCACTGCGGCGATGCAGTGGAATTGCTCAGTGCCCGCGAATTTGCGCTGTTGCATGCATTGCTGCTGCGCCCGGGAACGATTCTCGCCCGTGCCGAGTTGGAAGAACGCATCTACGGTTGGAATGAGGAAGTGGAAAGTAATGCCGTGGATTTTCTAATACATGGGCTACGCAAAAAGCTCGGCGCAGGTGTCATCAAAAACGTGCGGGGCGCGGGCTGGATGGTAGAGAAACCGATATGAGGAGATCTCTGCAACGACATCTTTCGCTAGTATTGGGGAGTACCATTTTGCTCGCCGGTTTAGTGGCCGCAGTCGCCTCCTTTGGCCTTGCGTACTCAGAAGCGAAGGAACTCCAGGACGATATGCTGCGACAGATCGCGGCACTGTCGGCTGGCAGCACAGCAATTTCATCTTCATTCAGCAAGCAAGGGCAAGACTCGACAGATGGTGCAATCAGCGATCCCGAATCTCGCGTGACGATTATTCATCTCCCCAAGGACATTCGCCCAAATTGGCTTAATAGCAATATGCCTCCGGGCTTGCATACGCTGGATACCGGATCTGAGCGTCTTCGAGTATTTGTTCGTGACGACCAGTCGGGAACGCGCACGGTTGTATTCCAACCCACCGATGCGCGTGACGAGATTGCGATCAATAGTGCACTGCACACATTGATTCCTTTGCTACTTCTGCTGCCCGTGTTGGCATGGTTGATTATGCGTATAGTTCGCAATGAACTTGCGCCAATTACACTGCTTTCCAAAAGTCTGGATGAGCAATCTGCGGATCGGCTGCATCCTCTTCCTGACGACGAGGTTCCACAGGAAATCGCTCCATTTATTCATGCCATCAATCGCTTGTTGCAACGGATTAATCACTTGATGGCGCAACAGAGGCGTTTCATCGCCGATGCAGCTCATGAACTGCGCAGCCCACTCACCGCATTGTCGCTACAGGCGCAGAATTTGCGGCAAGCCGATTCCCTGCAATCTGTGCAAGAGCGCATAATTCCATTGCAAGCCGGGATCGAGCGTACACGACAGCTAACGGAACAACTATTGACACTTGCCAGAACACAAGCCGGAACGAATGGCGAAGCCGTGATCGATGTTGCGGTGATGGTACGCGAACTGATTGCAGAATACCTACCCTTGTCCGGAAGCAAAAACATTGATCTGGGGCTCGAGGAAATCGCGCAACTTTCCGTGCGTGCCTCGCCCGACGCGCTGCGGCTAATTTTCAAAAATGCGCTAGAGAATGCTCTGAAATACACCCCTGAGGGTGGTGAGGTAACGGTTCATCTTCTGTCGGACAATGGCGCTGCCGTTATCGAAGTCATTGACAACGGGCCGGGTGTCCCAGCCTTGGAACGCGAACGCGTATTCGATGCATTTTACCGGATACCAGGTGCGGTCGGCCAAGGCAGTGGCCTCGGCTTGGCCATTGCACGCGAAGCTGCGATCCGTTTGGGCGGGGTCGTGAGTCTGCATGAACGGCAGGAAGGATCCGGCATGATCTTTCGCTACCGACAAGGGCGCGCAAGGTAATGTTTGCGGCAACCCGCTGGTATGCCACAGCAACCCGTTGGGGATTCTCGTTCAAACACGCCTGCTGACCACCAACCTGCCGAAAATTGTCCTTCTTACCCCTAAAAGATACGACGTGCTGATGACCCGATGAAAATTCGCGAGTTGCTTTATAAGCTTAATGCCTAAAATTCGTACTCAACTTGCATCCTGAAGGTTTGGCTGGGTGCAGCATTGCTTGCTTTGAACAGCCATGCGGCGTTGTACCTGATAGCCTGCCGACCACCTAGAGCTAATTTGCCAAAAACTGCTGGGCCTATGCGGTGGTTCTGGTCAGTCTGCGGGTCCCAATTATTCCATTTACCCATTGTTCCAAAACCCTGCGCGCCGAATTCCAGACGAGCTTGCCAGCGGTATTTGGCTTGCCACTGGTAGCCGATATTGGTGGTATAGGGTACGCCACTGTTATCTGCCTTGCCGAAGGCGCGCTCAAAAAGCAAATTGCCGTTTAATTGCAGTTTGCCGAATTCGGTCTGGAGTAAAGGGCCCAGCTTGAATTCCCATGGTGCATTGCTGCTTAA
>JANYHX010000226.1 GCA_025362155.1 Gallionella sp.
CAATTCCAGCGGGTCTTTGTAAGCGCGGATGGTATCGCGTTTGAGTTGCCCAAGGCCATGCTCGGCGCTGATGCTGCCATCGAGTTCACGCACGACTGCATAAACCAGATTGTTCACAGCGTCTTCATGGTGAGCGATGAACGTTTTGTTTTGCGCACCATCAGGCAGGGAGGTGTTGTAATGGATATTGCCGTCGCCCATGTGTCCAAAAGCCACGATACGTATGCCCGGATAAGCCTTGCGTAATACGGCATCGGCACGCGCGATGAATTCCGCCACGTGACTTACCGGCACGGCGACATCGTGCTTGATGCTGAATCCTTCAAGTTTTTGTGCTTCGCCGATGTTCTTGCGTAACTTCCACCAGGCCTCAGCCTGATCTTTATCGACGGTGACATTGGATTCAATGATGCCGTCGCCAAATGACTTGAGTGTGTTGCGTAAAACTACATCCAGCGGCGCAGACAACACATCGGCCAACTGCGTGACGACGATCCATTCATGTTTGCTTGCGAAAGGCTCCTGGGTATCTGGAATGTGTTTGAATACTAATTCGAGGCAGGAGCGCGAGATGATCTCGAAGGCGCTGATCTTGTCGCCGCAGGTGGCGCGCAGGTGCGACAACAGTGCAACCGCAGCAGCGGGACCATGTACCGCCACACACGCTGTTGCCTCCGCTTGCGGACGCGGAAACAATTTCAGCACGGCAGCGGTAATGATACCCAGCGTGCCTTCCGCGCCGATGAATAACTGCTTTAAATCGTAGCCGGTGTTGTCCTTGCGCAGACTGCGCAAACCATTCCAGACGCGCCCGTCCGGCAGCACCACTTCCAAACCCAGCACCAGATCGCGCATGCTGCCATAACGCAGCACACTCATGCCACCGGCATTGGTGGAAAGATTACCGCCGATTTCGCAATGTGCAGCAATGGCTGTCAGGCCCAGCGGAAACAAGCGATCATGCTTTTCCGCTGCGGCTCGCACACTGGCCAGTGTGCAGCCGGCCTCAACGGTCATGGTGTAATTGGTGGGAGTTATGGCGCGAATTTGATTCATGCGCGACAGATTCAATACGACTTGATTGTCACCCACCGACAGTGGCACACCGCCTCCGCACAAACTAGTGTTGCCGCCTTGCGGCACAATGGTAATATTTTTTGAGGCACAAAATTTTACGACTGCAGCGACCTGTTGGGTAGTGGACGGAAATACCACGGCCAGCGCATTGCCAGAATAACGCCCGCGCCAGTCGCTGCAATAGGGGGCAGCCGATTCTCCCGCCAGCACTGCATTGCTGGCCACCAGTGCGGACAACGAAGGGATTAAATCGACAGGCATATTGGTTTTGCAGAGTGGTCAGGCGTCATATCCCGTTTGAGGATGCGCGCCCGGCATTTCAGCGCCACTGGAAATTAACATCCAGATCATGCGTGCAATATTTTCCGTAGCAATGATCGTATGATGATTCCCGGCTGCCCGCAATTTATCCCTCAGCTCTTGCCGTACCGCAACCACATTGGTCAACTCAAAAAGAATATCAAGTTCATCGCCCATTGCGATCAGTTCGTCCAAGGTGAGGCGTGCTATTCCCCGGGCTTTAGCCAGAGCCAATCCAGCCGTATTGTTATTTTCCACCACGGCTACAATTTCCACGCTCTGGTTGGGTTGCCCCAATAATTCTTCGAGAAAAGCCGCCCCAACTTTTCCCAGCCCAACGATAGCGATTGTTTGCTTTTTCATGACATTTCCTTTGTGAACTTAGCCCCTTGTTTCAAATCCGATTCCCATGCATTCCCATAAATTTTTCCATTGCGCGACAGTATCAGCATTTGGTACATGCTGATAAACCACATGAGCGTGGATGCGATGCTGTAACCAAAACCGCCAATGAGGGTGAGCCATGCAAAGTTAGGGTTCCATTTCGTCAGCCACCACGAAAGTATGTCCAGGATCAGAAATCCAAAGGGGAAGGCGATTGCCAAAATCTTTAGCCACCTCGGCACGCCCACCGCAAAGCTGAAAATGAACCCCATAAAAAAGAAAATGAAGCTAATCCCGAACAAGTGGATATGAGAGGATCTGGTGAGTGCTTGAATGCTTGCGCCTTCGTTTATTTCAGCCATTTTTTTGACTGATTCATATTTGGTAAAGTCAGGCATATTGGGAATAGTGCTGTGGCAGCGCACGCAATGTTCATTAAAGATGCCTTTGAAATGTGGCTCCCATTCTGCTTCTGGTGCGCCCTTGCGCGTCCACTCAATAATGTCGATGCGAGCTTCAGGCGTTCCCATTTGTTTCATGGATCCATGCAACATGCCTTCCAATTTGCTGCCGCTACGATTGCCATAATAACTGTACACGATGTCATTCAGAGACAGCCCCGGCTTACCATCCGCCATGCCGTGTGTCAGCATGATTTGCAATCCGGCCATAGCTAAGCCCAGTCCGATCGCGAGCAAATATCCGGAAAATAATACTTTGACGGGTGTGGGGAGATTAGGCAGATTCAGCCATGCCAAATCAGCGGGAATGGATTTCATTATTTATCCTGCAATCGCATAGCGTGTTATTCAGGGCTTACTTTAAAACTCCAGCGGGTCAATGTCCAGCGAACAACGCAGCCTTTGCGTGGACAGCGCATCCAGCGGCGCTTGCCAAGCGTGCAGAAAGTGTTGCAAGGCTTTACGTGAAGTGGCCTGAATCAGTAATTGGGCGCGCAGATGATTGGCGCGACGGGGTAACGCGGCGGGGACTACGCCGAAAATTTCTATCTGCGCATGATTTTTCATGGAATGGCGTAACGTAACAGCTGCGGTATGCGCCTCATGTAAATAACGGTATACCTCGTTTTCCTGTTTGCCTTCGGCGCGCAGCATGGCCTGAAAGACGAACGGCGGAAAACCCGCCAGCTTGCGCTCAACCAGTTGTGTTGCCGCCCAGCCTTCAAAATCATGGGTCTGCAAGGCACGAAACAACGGATGATCCGGGAAGGCAGTCTGGATGATTACTTCGCCGGGTTTGTCGGCGCGTCCGGCGCGTCCCGCCACTTGCACCAGTTGCGCGAAGAGTTTTTCCGCCGCGCGGAAGTCACTGCTATACAGCGCGCTATCGGGATTAAGCACACCGACCAGAGTCAGCGCGGGAAAGTCATGACCCTTGGCAAGCATTTGTGTGCCCACCAAAATGTCCACTTCATTGGCGTGTATCTGCTCGCGCATGGTCTGCCAGGCGCGTTTGTTGCGAGTGCTGTCTCGATCCACGCGCAAAATACGCGCATCCGGAAAGCGTTCCTGCAACACACTTTCCACGCGCTGCGTGCCGCTGCCGACTGGAAATAACTCAGCCTTGCCGCAACTTGGGCAGGCGTGCGGAACACGCACCTGATAGCCACAATGATGGCAACGCAGGCGTTGATCCTTGAGATGCAACACCATCTTGCCCGCACAATGTTTGCAGCCGGATAACCAGCCGCAGCCCGTGCACATCAGCACCGGCGCATAACCGCGCCGGTTGATGAACAGCAGGCTTTGTTCCTTGCGTTCGATACGCAGCCCGATCTCGCGCAGCAGGTTTTCGCTGATGCCGTGGTGCATCACCGTTTGATTGATGTTGATGCAACGCACTGTCGGCAAGCGTGCCTCGACCAGGGCACGCCCGGTCAGCGTGAGCATTTGGTAACGCCCGCTTTGCGCGTTGTGGTAACTCTCCAATGACGGGGTAGCCGAACCCAGCACGATAGGCACACTGTGCTGGTTGGCGCGGAAGATCGCCACGTCACGTGCTGAATAGCGCAAGCCATCCTGCTGTTTGAACGAGCTGTCGTGCTCCTCGTCCACGATGATTAGCGCGAGCCTGGGCAGCTCGGCGAACACCGACAAGCGCGTGCCGAGCACAATCTGCGCTACACCCGCTTGCGCCTGTTGCCAATTATGCAAACGCTCGCCCTCGGATAGGCCGCTATGCAGACTAATCAGATTCACATCGGGAAAGCGGTTGCGAAAATAATTTTCCAGTTGCGGCGTGAGATTGATTTCTGGCACTAGTAGCAAAACCTGCCCGCCGTGTTGCAACACCTCGTGCATCAGATGCACATACACCTCGGTCTTGCCGCTGCCGGTGATGCCATGCAGCAAGAAACAGGCATAGCCGTTGACCTGCGTGATCGCATCCACCGCGAGTTGCTGTTCGCTGGTGAGGGTGTGCGCGTTATTGAACGCGTACTTTTGAATACTATTAGCCGTTCGCCCTGAGCCTGCCGAAGGGAGGAGAACACCCGTAAAACTCTCAACCCATCCCTCCCGCTCAAGCGTTTTAAGCTGCGTCCCAACTGTCGCCGACAACGCCTTGAGCTGCGCCAGATTGCATGGTTGTTCCGCAAGTTTCGCAAGAATGCGCCGCTGCACCACTTTGCGTTTAGGGAATGAATCGAGATCGAGTGCCGCACCACTTGCGCTCAAACGATAACTCAGAAGTGGTTTGCTGATGATAGGCTTGTCGGAACGCAAGCGCGTAGGCAATGCCGACAGCACCGTCTGCCCGATCGGATAACGGTAGTAATCGCTGCAAAACCGCAGCAAATCGAGCAACCCCGCCGACAACGGCGCGCTGTCGAGCAACACCTGCGTCACCGGCTTGATGCGCTCCGGCGACACATCCGTCGTGGCGACGCACTCCATCACCACCCCGACCAGCTGTCTGCGTCCGAACGGCACGATCACGCGCTGGCCTGTTCCAACAGCAATGCCCTCCGCCACCGTGTAATCGAACAGGGTGGGCAGCGGGACATCAAGGGCAACGCGGACGATGGACATATTTACTCAAGCAATCAACGGTGCGATTGTCGCAGAAATGCAAAAGCCGCAGGGGATGCCTGCGGCTTTTGTTTAACCAAACTTATCAGGGCTATTACAGTTCCCTTTCGAAGGTCAAACAAGGCAGCGACGAGCGAACGACGATGATAGTGCAACTGGCACGGCAAGGCGTTCGCGATAACAAGCGACTTGGCTGTCGTCTTTTGACAGGCTAGTCGAGTGGCTAGTAGTTATATCAGGAAGCTAACGCAGTTTCACCGATGAAATGGAATTGGAATTAGTGGTATTTGCGGCTCAGCTCGTGCACCGCCTTAACCAATGCTGCCACGTGCTCCGGGTTGGTGTGTTGCGAGATGCCGTGACCGAGGTTAAACACATGGCCGCTGCCATAGCCGTAGCTGGCGAGGATGCGTCCCACTTCTGCCTCGATGGCATCGGGAGAAGCGAACAACACGGCAGGATCCATGTTCCCTTGCAGTGCGGTTTTGTTGCCGACGCGCTGGCGCGCGATGCCGATGTCTATGGTCCAGTCCAGCCCCACTGCATCGCAACCCGTATTGGCAATACTTTCCAGCCACAGGCCGCCACCCTTGGTGAATACGATGTTCGGAATTTTTACGCCATCTTTTTCCTTGATCAAACCATCTACGATGCGGTGTGTGTAAGCCAGCGAGAATTCATGGAAGGCCGCATGGGACAGCACGCCGCCCCATGAATCGAAAATCATCACGGCTTGCGCGCCCGCTTCGATCTGCGCATTCAGATAAGCAATCACTGCTTGTGTGGTTACTTCGAGGATGTGATGCATCAGCTTGGGTTCGTTGTACATCAAGGTTTTCACCTTGGCGTAATCATCGCTGCCGCCGCCTTCCACCATGTAGCAGGACAATGTGAACGGGCTGCCGGAGAAACCGATTAGCGGAATCCGTCCATCCAGAGTCTTGCGGATTTGCGAGACCGCATCGGTGACGTAGCGTAAATCCTTGTCGACGTCCGGCACGCGCAGAGCCTTGATTGCGGCTGCGTCGCGAAGCGGGCGTTCAAACTTGGGGCCTTCCCCATCCGAGAAATACAGACCCAGACCCATCGCATCTGGCACAGTGAGAATGTCAGAGAACAAAATCGCCGCATCCAGCGGGTAACGATCCAACGGTTGCATCGTGACTTCGGTGGCAAAGTCGGGATTTTTGCACAAGCCGAGAAAGCTGCCAGCGCGCTTGCGTGTTTCGCGGTATTCCGGCAGAAAACGTCCGGCCTGGCGCATCATCCACATCGGGGTATATTCGGTCGATTGACGCAGTAGTGCGCGCAGGAAAGTATCGTTTTTTAGTTTGAAGTTCATGGTTTTCTCTTTTAATTAAATTCTAAAACTGCCTAACCGGTATGCCGGTTTCCCCTCCCCAGCCCCCCCGGCGGGATAACCAGCGACTTGCCCGTTGTTGTTTGACGGGCTAGTCGAATGGCTAGTAGTTCCATCAGAGGGAGCGAACGAATCGCTTCGCGAGTTTTGCATTATCGGGGTAAAACAGAACTACCCATTAAATACTCATCCACCGAGCGTGCGCACTGCCGCCCTTCGCGTATTGCCCACACTACCAGCGATTGACCGCGACGCATGTCGCCTGCAGCGAATACCTTGTCCTTGTTGGTGCGATAATTTTCCGTGTCGGCCTTGATATGGCCGCGTGCATCTTTCTCCACACCAAAGGCTTCCAGTATCTTTTGCTCCGGGCTGACGAAGCCCATTGCCAGTAATACTAGATCGGCCTTCAGCTCAAATTCGCTACCGGCGATTTCGATCATCTTGCCGTCTTTCCACTCCACGCGTACCGCACGCAGCTTCTCGACCTTGCCGTTATTGCCGATGAATTCCTTGGTGACGATAGCCCAGTCGCGATCCACGCCTTCTTCGTGCGAACTGGAAGTACGTAGCTTCATCGGCCAGTTCGGCCATACCAGAGGTTTGTTTTCGTGCTCCGGTGGACGCGGCATTACTTCAATTTGCGTAACGGACAATGCGCCATGGCGATTCGAAGTGCCTACGCAATCGGAGCCAGTATCTCCGCCGCCGATCACCACCACATGTTTGCCTGTGGCGCGAATAGGATTACGTCCGTCGCCCGCCACTTCCTTGTTTTGTGGGATCAAAAACTCCAGCGCGTAATGCACGCCTTGCAATTCGCGGCCCGGCACCGGCAGGTCGCGGGCTGATTCAGCGCCGCCGGACAGGATCACTGCATCAAATTTTTTCAGCAATTCATCGGGGCTGATGGTTTTTTGTGCATCGTTGGTGGTGCATTCGCTCAGCGCTTCCTTGCCGATAAACACCGAAGTTTGAAAAGTCACCCCCTCGGCTTGCATCTGTGCCATGCGCCAATCAATCAGACCTTTGTCGAGCTTGAAGTCGGGGATGCCATAACGCAGCAATCCGCCAATACGGCTGTTCTTTTCAAATACGGTTACGCTGTGACCGACACGCGCCAACTGTTGTGCCGCCGCCAAACCTGCCGGGCCGGAACCAACCACGGCAATTTTTTTGCCGGTTTTTCTCTCTGCAGGTTGCGGCACTACCCAGCCATTTTCGCCGCCCTTGTCGATGATGGCGTGTTCGATAGACTTGATGCCTACGGCGTCGTTGTTGATGTTGAGCGTGCAGGCCGCTTCGCATGGAGCGGGGCAGATGCGCCCGGTGAATTCGGGAAAATTATTGGTGGAGTGCAATACATCCAGCGCTTCACGCCAGTTGCCGCGATACACCAGATCGTTCCAGTCCGGGATAATGTTGTTGACCGGACAGCCACTGACGCAGAACGGAATGCCGCAGTCCATACAGCGCGCACCTTGTATCTTGGCTTGATCGTCGTTCAGATGCTGCACGAACTCGTGGTAATTTTTGCGTCGCTCTGCCACGGGCACGCTGGCTTCGTTGAGCCGTTGAAACTCCATAAATCCAGTAGGCTTACCCATTATGCAGCCTCTAATTGTTTGGTGTTTTGCGCTGCCATTTCCTGCAAGGCGCGCCGATATTCGGTCGGCATCACCTTGGTGAACTTGGGCAAATAAGCCGACCAGTTATCCAGAATATGTTTGGCGCGCGGGCTATTGGTATAGCGCAAATGTTTTTCGATCTGCTCACGCAAGGCTTGCTCATCAGCCTGGTCGAGATGGTTGAAATGCACGCGGCCATGACTTTCCGGCACAGCATCCGTGCTATCCAGCGCAGCCAATTCTTCCAGTACGGGTTCAAGTTGCACCATGGACAAATTGCAGCGCTTCTCGAAACCGCCATCTTCATCCAGCACATATGCTACGCCGCCGGACATGCCTGCCGCAAAATTGCGCCCAGTCTGTCCCAGCACGATCACCATGCCACCCGTCATATATTCACAGCCATGATCGCCCAGTCCTTCCACCACCGCGATTGCGCCGGAATTGCGCACCGCGAAACGCTCACCCGCGACTCCTGCGAAATAACATTCGCCGGAAGTCGCGCCATACATCACGGTGTTGCCGACGATGATGTTTTCGTGCGTGACCAGCGTTGAGCTTTCTGGCGGCATGATGCTGATACGTCCACCACACAAACCTTTGCCCACGTAATCGTTACCTTCACCAAATAACTCGAACGAAATGCCGTGGGCGAGGAATGCGCCGAAGCTTTGTCCAGCCGTGCCCATAAATTTGACATTGATGGTGTCGTTCGGCAAACCGGCCTGACCGTAACGCTTGGCGACCTGATGCGACAGCATCGCGCCGACGCTGCGGTTGACGTTGCGGATTGTGCTGGCAATGTACACCTCCCGTTGGTTGTTCAAGGCATTTTGCGCTTGCGCGATCAGCCCATTGTCGAGTGCTTTTTCCAGCCCATGTTCCTGGCTCTGCGCATGATGGCGCGCCACGCTGGCAGGCACATCCGGTTGATGAAATACCTTGGAGAAATTCAGCCCACGCGCTTTCCAGTGTTCGATGCCGTGTTTCACATCCAGCAAATCGCTGCGACCAATCAGATCTTCAAACTTTCGTATGCCCAGTTGCGCCATATACTCGCGCAGCTCTTCGGCGACGAAGAAAAAATAATTCACCACATGCTCAGGTTGCCCGGTAAATTTCTTGCGCAGCTCGGGGTCTTGTGTCGCCACGCCGACTGGGCAGGTGTTGAGATGGCATTTGCGCATCATGATGCAACCTTGTACTACCAGCGGGGCGGTGGCGAAGCCAAATTCATCCGCGCCCAGCAGCGCACCTATCAACACATCGCGTCCGGTCTTGAGCTGGCCATCCACCTGCAACGCGATGCGGCCGCGCAACTGGTTCAATACCAGTGTTTGCTGCGCTTCGGCCAAGCCGAGCTCCCACGGAGTGCCGGCATGTTTGACTGAAGAGATCGGTGAGGCGCCAGTGCCGCCGTCGTGGCCGGAGATGGTGATGTGGTCGGCTTTGGCTTTGGTTACTCCGGCTGCGACGGTGCCCACGCCCACTTCGGAAACCAGCTTGACCGAAATCGACGCGGCAGGATTGGAATTTTTCAGGTCATGGATCAGCTGCGCCAAGTCTTCGATTGAATAAATGTCGTGATGCGGCGGCGGCGAAATCAGCCCTACACCTGGTACCGAGGAGCGCAGGTGAGCGATGTATTCGGAAACTTTGTGGCCGGGCAACTGGCCGCCTTCGCCCGGCTTGGCGCCTTGCGCCATCTTGATTTGAATTTGATCGGCGCTGTTCAGATATTCCGCTGTGACTCCAAAGCGACCCGCCGCGACCTGCTTGATGCGCGAGCGTAACGAATCGCCCTCCTTAAGCACCAGGTCGCGCTCAATGCGTGTCTTGCCGATAATATCGGAGAGCTTGTCGCCGCCCTTGATCTTCGCATAGCGCGCGCGGTCTTCGCCGCCCTCACCGGTGTTGGACTTGCCGCCGATACGGTTCATCGCAATCGCCAAGGTGGTGTGGGCTTCGGTTGAAATGGAACCTAGCGACATTGCGCCGGTGACGAAACGCTTGACGATTTCCTTGGCTGGCTCGACTTCGTCCAACGGCACAGCTATACCTGCGGGTTTGATCTCGAACAGCCCGCGCAAGGTTTTCAGTTTGGTGCTTTGTTCATTGATCAGCTTGGCGTATTCCGAGTAAGTCGCGGCATTGTTGGTGCGCGTGGCGTGCTGCAATTTCGCGATGGCATCGGGTGTCCACATGTGTTCTTCGCCGCGCACCCGCCAGGCATATTCGCCGCCTGCATCGAGCGCGTTGGCCAGCACCGGATCACTGCCAAATGCGCTGTGATGCGTGCGCACCGCTTCTTCGGCGACTACGTTTAATCCGATGCCTTCGATCTGGGTTGCGGTGCCGGTGAAATATTCGGCGACAAAATCGGCATTCAAACCAATTGCCTCAAAAATCTGCGCGCCGCAATAAGACTGGTAAGTGGAGATGCCCATCTTGGACATTACCTTCATCAGGCCTTTGTTGATCGCCTTGATGTAACTTTTATTGGCCTGCTTGGCATCGGCTTTTGGGGCATCGAATTTTGCGGGCAGATTCATCGCCGCAATGGTTTCATATGCCAGCCACGGACACACCGCTTCCGCGCCATATCCGGCCAGCAAAGCGAAGTGATGCACCTCGCGTGCCGAGCCGGTATCCACTACCAGACCGGTGCTGGTACGCAGCCCGGCATGTACAAGATGATGATGCACTTTGGAACACGCCACCAGCGCGGGAATTGCTACGCGTTTGGCTGATAGCGCGCGATCCGACAGGATCAGCACGTTGTAACCATCAGCCACTGCCTGGTCGGCGGCGGCACACAATGCCTGCACCGCTTTTTCGCAACCCGCCGCGCCTTGGGTAACCGGGTAAGTGATATCCAGTACCAGCGAGCGATAGCGTCCCTGAGTGAGTTGATCAATGTTGCGCAACTTGGCAATATCGTCATTCGATAGCACCGGCTGATGCACTTCCAGACGCAGCGTTGGAATAGTTTCCTCGATACCGAGCAAATTAGGTTTCGGACCGATGAACGAAGTCAATGACATGACGATCTCTTCGCGTATCGGATCAATCGGCGGGTTAGTTACTTGTGCAAACAACTGCTGGAAATAATCGTAGAACGAACGGTTTTTGTTCGACAACACCGCCAGCGCGGCATCGGTACCCATGGAGCCGGTCGGCTCTTCACCGGCGTTCACCATAGGCGCGAGAATGAATTTCAGGTCTTCCTGGGTATAGCCGAACGCTTGCTGGGTGTCCAGCAAAGAGGCATTCAGTTTTGGCTTGGTCACCGTTTCCGGTAAGTCGCCCAGAAAGTAGCGGGATTTTGCGATCCACTGTTGATAAGGCTTGGCAGTGGCGAGCTGATGTTTCAGTTCGGCATCATCCACGATGCGCCCGGCCTGCGTGTCGATCAAAAACATCTTGCCGGGTTGCAAGCGCCACTTTTTGACGATCTTGTGCTGCGGAATATCCAGCACACCCATTTCGGAAGCCATCAGCACCAGGTCATCGTCGGTAATCAGGTAGCGCGCCGGACGCAGACCGTTGCGATCCAGCGTTGCGCCTATCATGCGACCATCGGTGAATGCCACAGCGGCCGGGCCGTCCCACGGCTCCATCAGCGCGGCGTGATATTCGTAGAACGCGCGGCGTTCTTCATCCATCAGCGGATTGCCTGCCCAAGCTTCGGGTATCAGCAACATCATCGCGTGCGGCAGCGAATAACCGCCTGCCACCAGCAATTCCAGGGCGTTGTCGAAGCAGGCCGAGTCTGACTGGTCATCAACGATCAACGGCCAGAGTTTTTCCAGATCCGCACCGAGCAGCTTGGACGACATCGCCGCATGGCGTGCCGTCATCCAGTTCACATTGCCGCGCACGGTGTTGATCTCGCCATTGTGCGCGATCATGCGATAGGGATGCGCCCGATCCCAAGTGGGAAAAGTGTTGGTGGAGAAGCGTTGATGCACCAGCGCCAGCGCGCTGATCACGCGCTTGTCCTGTAAATCGAGGTAATATTTGCCGACCTGATCGGCCAACAACATTCCTTTATAAACTACCGTGCGCGAAGACAGCGAAGGGCAATAAAAGCCTTTGCCCTGTGCATTAGCCAAACCGCTTACTGCGTGTTCCATGGTCTTGCGTATCACGAACAGCTTGCGCTCAAAGGCATCGTCGTCATGGGTGCAATTGTCACCCCGCGCGATAAATACCTGACGCACAATGGGCTCGACCTTTTTGACGCCCTCGCCCAGACTGGAACTATCTACCGGCACATCGCGCCAGCCCAGCAGGTGCTGACCTTCGGCGACAATCTTCGCGGCGACAATTTTCTCGCAGGCGTCACGCGCTGTCGCATCGCGTGGCAGGAACAGCATCCCCACCCCATATTCACCCGCGGGCGGCAGGTGGATAGCGCCCCAACCCATTTCATCACGAAAAAACTGATCGGGAATCTGCAACAAAATACCTGCGCCGTCACCGGCTAACGGATCGGCCCCCACCGCACCGCGATGGGTCAAATTTTCCAGAATCTGCAAACCCTGACGTACCATGTCATGGCTTTTGTTGCCCTTGATATGGGCCACAAAGCCCACTCCACAAGCGTCGCGCTCCTGGCGCGGATCGTATAAACCTTGCTGTAAAGGCAAAGAACCCTGCTGCATTGGCAAAGAAAAAATGCTCACATATTCCCCATTAAACTGTAAAGCTCACACATTCAAAGTAAAAAATGGCGACACACGCCGCACGTCAAAATTCAAAAGCGAAAGGGCGCGGATTTTACCTTGTCTGGGTATGATGGGCAACTGCACCTGGCGTTCCCGCTCTTTTCTGCTGACGCTCAGGGTCTTTTCTGAAGTATTCTTGACAATATTGCCAATTAAACCGTTTGGGCGACTGACCATGCAACCCCATTTTAAAAGCTGAAAATGCCCTTGATCACTCTTGGAATCGAATCGTCTTGCGATGAAACCGGCATCGCGCTCTACCAGATGGGGCGTGGTTTACTGGCGCACGCGCTGTATACCCAAGTCGCCATGCATAACGAATATGGCGGCGTGGTTCCGGAGCTGGCTTCACGCGATCACGTGCGGCGCGTTATCCCGCTGGTGCGGCAAGTGATGAGCAAAGCTGCGGTGTCACTCGACCAGATTAGCGCAATCGCCTATACGCAAGGGCCGGGTCTGGGTGGCGCATTATTGGTTGGCGCAAGCATTGCAAACTCACTGGCCTATGCGCTCGGCATACCTACTATCGGCATCCATCATCTGGAAGGCCATTTGCTTTCGCCATTGCTGTCCGATCCCGCACCTGAGTTTCCGTTCGTGGCCTTGTTGGTTTCCGGCGGGCACACACAACTGATGCGCGTTGATGGGGTAGGGCTATACACCTTGTTAGGCGAAACGCTGGATGATGCCGCCGGAGAGGCCTTCGATAAAAGTGCGAAGCTGTTGGGCCTGGGTTATCCGGGCGGCCCCGCACTGGCAAAGCTCGCCGCCTTGGGTCGTCCCGGATTGTATAAGTTACCGCGCCCAATGCAGCACAGCGGCAATCTGGATTTCAGTTTCAGCGGATTAAAAACCGCCGTGCTGACCTTGGTGAAGCAAAGCGATAACGATGAACAGACCCGCGCCGACATCGCCTACGCCGTACAAGAAGCCATCGTCGATGTGCTGGCACATAAGGCGCGCGCCGCGTTGACCCACACGGGATTAAATCAACTGGTCGTGGCAGGTGGTGTCGGCGCGAACCAACTTTTGCGCAGCCGTTTGACTGAAAGCGTCGGCAGCCGCGGCGGTAAAGTGTTTTATCCTGCTCTGGAATTCTGCACCGATAATGGCGCGATGATCGCCTTCGCTGGCGCGTTACGGCTGGCGCAACAACAAGGCAGAAAAGATTATCGCTTCAACGTCAAACCGCGCTGGAATCTGGCAGAAATTGTTCCCTGACCATTGCGCCGTTGCGGGGGAGGGAAGGGAAGACGATGGATAGTCTTACTGTGTCAGGAACCGATCAAGGGATGCAGCGCTAGGCAAATTTCGGCGAAGAAGCGGAGTTTACACATCAGTAAATGAGCATTCTGAGCCAAAATTTAACGCCGTGATGCGCCCTTCAGCGGTTTTTTGACCCAGTAAGATTAGCGCAAGGGGGGCCGTTGGTCGGTGTAGCGGGACGAATGGGAAAAGCTGGTGGGGTTAGTGGGCATGCTGTTGCCAGGCGCATGGTTAGCCATGCCCACCTTCATTTGCGTCTTGGCGTTTTCGGGTAAGTCGACACGTTTGATCACGCCGCCTTCCGACAATAATACATAGCGTCGATTGACTTCCTTGACCGTGACACCCGGCAACACCTCCTTGTCGACTCGAACCGCTTGTGCCGCTTTGCCATTAGCCGCCAGTATTGCCACACTCTCTGCCGGATTGCCGGCGACTACCACGCCTTTCAACTGGAAATTACTGGCCAGCACGGCATTAGCATGACCGCCGAATAAACCCGCCGCCGCATCAAGGCTGGGGGCGGCCTGATTGGTTTGGGCTGGAGCGGCCACCGCACGCAGCGGCGGATTGAATAATTGCATGCCCCAATACGCCGCCGATACGCACAGCGCGAGGAACAATACAAAACTTGCCAGAAGTGGTCCACGATTCATTTTATTCTCGATTAGTAATGATACATATACCCATTAACAGGATGTTGAAAACGTAGCGAGCGTAGCCAAGACAAGGCAAAAATGGACGAAAAACCGGAATGTACATGGATGTACATGAGGATTTTGAGTTCATTTTTAACGCCGTATTGGCAAGCGTAGTAGTTTTAAACATTCTGTTAACGTACCAGTTGATTAATCTCGATTATCGGCATTAGCACTGCCAGCACAATCAGTAATACTACTACCCCCATCGCCAATATCAAGGCTGGTTCCAGCAGACCGGCAATGGTCATCGCGCGGCGTTCCAGATCCTGTTCCTGCGCATTGGCGGCGCGTTCCAACATCGCGGGCAATTCTCCAGTTACTTCGCCGGCACGGATCATGTGGATCAGCATTGCCGGAAAATGTTTATGTGCCGACAGCGCACGCGCCAGGCCGCTGCCTTCGCGTACACTGGAAGTGGCCGTTTCAACCTGCGCGCGCATCGCGACATTGGTCAACGTGTCGCGGCTGGTTTGCAGCGCCTGCAATATCGGCACGCCGGAGCCGGTGGTAATGGCCAGCGTGCTGGCAAAACGCGCAGTGTTCAGGCTGCGTTCAAATCTTCCGTACAGCGGCGCAGTCAGCAGCCAGGTATGCCAGCGCAGCTTGATCGCGGGCTTTTGCAATGCCCGATGCCAAGCGAAGGCCAACGCAATAATAGCCAGCAAGACGATCCAGCCATAATGCCGAACAAAATCTGAAATGCCCAACATCACGATCGTCAGGAAAGGCAGTTTTTGTTTGGTGTTGGCGAACACCGATACGATTTGCGGCACCACATAAGTCAGCAAAAAGATCACGATCAAAAACGCGACCACGGTAACAATTGCCGGATAAGTAAAGGCCAGCCGGATTTTTTGCACCAGCGAGTTACGCCGTTCGATATAGTCCGCCAACCTGGATAATACGCGCGCCAACTGGCCAGTCTGTTCGCCGGAGCCAACCAGGGCGCGATAAATGTCGGCAAAATCGCGCGGATGTTTTGCCAGCGCAGCCGACAGTGATGCACCGCCCATCACCTCGGAGCGTATCGAGCCGATCAGATCCCGCACATAGGCGCGTTCGGCTTGTTCCAGCAACGCAGAAAAAGCCTGTTCCAGCGGCAAACTGGCTTCCAGCAAGCTTGCCAGTTGACGGGTAAACAGTGCCAGTTCGACATTGGATAAATGATCGCCGAATGCACGCTTTCTGGATTGACCAGTCTCGTCGAGTTGACTGGCAATCGCCTCGACAGTGATCGGCAGTAGGCCTTGGGCGCGCAAATCAGCGCGCGCGGCGCGGGCACTGTCGGCATTAACTACGCCATTTAAAGGAGCGCCGGTCGCATCAACAGCTTGGTAACGGAAGGCAGGCACGGAATGTACTGAGTCCTATTCTTTAGTCACGCGCAACAATTCCGCCTGCGTGGTGGTGCCGTCGGTCAGCCAGCGCTGGCCATCTTCACGCATGGTGCGCATGCCATTCTGAATTGCAGCGGTGCGTATGTCGGCTTCCGATGCGCGGTTATGGATTTGCTCGCGGATCAAATCAGTGGTCAGCAATAATTCATAAATACCCACCCGCCCGTGATAGCCGGTCAGACCGCATTTATCGCAGCCGACTGCGTGCCACATTTTTCCATCAAAGCGCTTGCAGTGTACGCATAATTTTCTCACCAGCCGCTGCGCAACTACACCCAGCAAGGATGACGACAGCAGGAATGGCTCTATGCCCATATCCAGCAGCCGTGTCACCGCCGCCGCACTGTCATTGGTATGCAAGGTTGCCAGCACGAGATGCCCGGTTAACGAGGCCTGCACCGCGATCTGCGCGGTTTCCAGATCGCGGATTTCACCTATCATGATGATGTCCGGATCCTGTCGCAGAATGGCGCGCAAGGCTTTCGCAAACGTCATGTCGATACGCGGATTGACCTGGGTCTGGCCGACACCGGCGAGCTCGTATTCGATGGGGTCTTCCACGGTCAGAATGTTGGTGCTGGTCGCATTCAAGCGCGTCAGTGCAGCATACAGGGTGGTGGTCTTGCCGGAACCGGTCGGGCCGGTGACCAGCACAATGCCATGCGGTTGCGAAATCAGTTTATTGAATTCTTCCAGTAACGGCGCACTCATGCCCAGATGCAGCAAATCCAGTTGCCCGGCTTCCTTGTCCAGCAGACGCAAAACCGCGCGTTCGCCATGGCCGGTAGGCAGCGTGGAGACCCGCACATCCACTGCCTTGCCGCCCACGCGCAACGTAATTCGGCCATCCTGCGGCAGGCGTTTTTCGGCGATGTCTAGTTGCGCCATAATCTTGATGCGCGAAATCAGCGAGGCATGAATTGCTTTGTTCGGTTTCACTACATCGCGCAAGCTGCCGTCTATGCGAAAGCGCACCACTGAAATCTGCTCGAATGGTTCGATATGAATGTCCGATGCGCCTTCACGCAATGCCTGTGTCAGCAGCGCGTTGATAGTGCGTATTACCGGCGCGTCATCGGCGGATTCCAGCAGGTCTTCTATCGCTGGCATGTCCAGCATCAATTTGGCCAAATCCAGATCGGACTCATATTCATCAATCACCTGTGCGGCATCTCCACCGGAGTGGGCATAGGCCTTGGCGATGGCGGCCTCGAGTTCAGGGCGTGATAGCGATTTCAATTTGACACTTCCGAAACAACGGCTGACTTCCGCGATAGCACTGGGCGGAGTCGCATCCGATACCCAAACTTCGACGACACCGCTTGCGGTGCTGTCGCGCTGTGCCAGCACCGCGAAATCGCGGGCGAATGCGTAGGGGAGAAGGCGGGGGTCGGTCATGGCATCAATACTGTGAGATCGCTATAAATAATTTCAATAAAATAATAACAAGGCGTATGCGGCAAGGCGTGAATAGGGGAAAATTTTAATGATCCAATGCTAGCAGAAAAGCGGCATCCGGTTCAGTTCCATGTGGAGCATAAGGGATAAAGAGGTTTTGGCCCCATTCGAGACGGATGTCTTCAGCCGTGGTGGCCTGTGTATCGGCCTGCCGAAGGGGGATCATCACTTAAACGATAGCTGAAGCTATCCGCGCCGAAATAGTTGAGGTTTGGTGTGTAACTAAATGTGCCATCCGCATTGATTGCCAGCGCACCATGCGCCGGCGCATCCATGATGTGCGATGCGAGCAACGGCTTGAGCTGGATGTCGGCCTGGGCGAACGGATCGAAGGTCAGCAGATGGTCTTCCGCGAGGGTGGCCACCTCATCATGCAGTTGCGGCAGGCCGCTCACTCTCACATCGCGCAGCGTGACGTGGCTGTTGGCGGCACCAAAGCCCAGCAGGTCGAACGAGAGATTGACGGCCCTGTTCTTGGCGACAGTGGTCAGGTCTACACGGTAAGTGCGGCTGCCGTCGCTGTTATAAGTGCGGGTCACGTAATCGGCCAGGTGCTGCGTGCCGTCGCCTTGCAGATTGAGGAAGGCATCGGTGCGGGTCATAACCAGCGACTTGGTGGGCGTTGTTTGCCCACTTAGTCGAGTGGCTAGTAGTTCCATCAGCCCATCGGTGCCGAGCAGCGAGCCGCCGGTATTGGCGTCGAGCAACGCGACTTCGAAGGCATCAAGGGGTTGGGCCGCGCCCCGCGCGCCGTTCGCCCCCTCTCCCGCCGGGGGTTGGGGTGGGGGAAACGGGCAGGGCGAATTCCATAATCAGGGGCGGCAGCTTGGCCTGGCCCTTTCGGTGGGTGGGAGTCCATTCCATTGCCCTACGCTTGCTAACTCTATCCCCTTGCCGGGCGAATAGAGAACTTCCACCTCCAGGTAGGCG
>JANYHX010000241.1 GCA_025362155.1 Gallionella sp.
AAGCAGCCAATAGCGTTGCTTTTTTCGCAGCAGAAAAATCCCCAATAGCAGCGCATAAATACTCATAGCCCGTATGCCCTGCAGGTTGCTGACAACGAGCATGAACTGCGTAAACTGCGACGTAGCGTGTGCATGAAACCATGCGGCCAATTGGGCATCAACGAGGGTAAGTGGGTCACCGGACACGACATCTTCAGCCATACCCAGAAACAACCAACCCGTAGCTATCAACACCAGCAAGCCCAGAATGTGCCACCAAAAAAAGCTGTCCTGGGGGAGGTGTGTTTGGGGAAAAACATGGGGAGGCTGCGGGTTTTCCATAAGTAACGGTTTCAGCGTAATCGAAATGGCTTGGGATTGTTCGATTATGCCCCACTCAAGTGACTTGTGTCTGAGGGTTCGCACACGGAGGGAGTGGGCAACTTCAACCATGACAAAGCGGTATTTTGGCACCCGCCAAAATACCGCCCCATGCTGCTTGTCGAGTTAGTTTTTAATCGCTTCTATTTCAAATACCAGCTTCACGTCATCCCCTACTGCTGGTAATGCGTACTTAACACCGAAATCGGAACGCTTGATCTGCGCGCTGGCAGCGGCGCCACACTCATCTTTTTTGCTCATCGGATTTGTGCCGCAGTTGAATGCATCAATGGTCAAAGTGACTGGCTTGGTAACTCCCATGATGGTCAAATTGCCATCCACGCTGGCAGGCTTGTCGCCCTTGAAATGCATCGCAGTGGATTTGTAAGTGATGGACGGAAATTCCGCCGCATTAAAAAAATCCGGCGATTTCAGATGCTCGTCACGTTTGACAAATCCGGTGCTGATGGAGCCGGACTCAATGCTGATGTCTACCGCACCGGTCTTGGCCGCACGATCCAGCGTTACGGTACCGCTGGTCCGATCAAAGCGGCCTTGCATGGTTGAAAAACCGAGATGGTTGATGCTGAAATGCGGGAAAGTGTGGGGTGGGTCTATGGTGTAGCTTTCTGCCGCCATGGCGGATAGGGGCAATGCGGCAGAAATAACGAGGGCGGAGAAAAGTGATTTGTGCATGGTATTCCTTACGTGGTTATCAAAAATCAAACAACTGTTTGAGGGAAGTAGCATAGCAATCACTATTGTTTCTGTAAAGGAGGCTGCTAAAAATAGTAGCAAGCGCAGATCGGGTTTCTCCCGCGATGGTGTAGCATGGCGGCTATTGCGTTTTATGCATACTCCGCTCAGTAATCACAGAGATCAGTAATGAATAAACAACGTCCCAAGCACCTCGCGCTGCATCTCATTAACTTACCGCTGCCCGGTATTGTTTCTATCCTCCACCGCATCAGCGGCCTGATGTTGTTTTTTGCACTGCCATTATTGTTGCTGATGCTGCAATACAGCTTGACGTCAATCGAGACCTATACACAGCTGATGGCTCTGCTGGCTAATCCGCTGCTCAAGTTAATCTTGCTGGGTTTGTTGTGGGCGTTTCTGCATCATTTTTGCGCCGGGCTGCGTTACCTGGCGGTCGACTTACACTACGTGCGCGATCTTGCACAGGCGCGCAACAGCAGCAAAGTGGTGATGGTGGTGAGTTTGGTATTGACCATCTTTTTGGGAATAAAACTATGGTAAATCGCGTCGTCGTCGGTGCGCACTATGGGTTGCGCGACTGGTTGATTCAGCGCGTCACGGCGATAGTAATGGCGGTGTATTGTGTAGCGTTGGTGGCTTATCTGCTGATGCAGCCCCAGGTGAATTATGACGTTTGGACAGCATTGTTCTCCAGCCAGATAGTTCGCACATTCACTTTGTTATTTCTGCTCAGCGTGTTCTATCACGCCTGGATCGGCGTGCGCAATGTCGTGATGGATTACGTCAAATCTGCCGCTGTGCGGTTGGTCATTCATGTGCTAGTGATTCTGGCGTTGCTGCTGTATGCAATATGGTCGATACAGATACTTTGGGGCATGTGATGGCAATTGCAAAACGAACTTTCGATGTGGTGGTAGTCGGCGCCGGCGGCGCCGGGATGCGCGCTGCATTACAACTGGCGCAAGCCGGTTTGAAAGTCGCGGTACTATCCAAGGTGTTCCCTACCCGCTCGCACACGGTAGCTGCACAGGGCGGCATCGCTGCTTCGCTGGGCAATGTCAAGGAAGACAACTGGCATTGGCATATGTACGACACAGTGAAAGGCTCGGACTACCTGGGCGACCAGGACGCCATCGAGTTCATGTGCCGCGCCGCGCCGGAAGTCGTCTATGAGCTGGAGCATTTCGGCATGCCGTTCGACCGACTGGACAGCGGCAAGATTTACCAACGCCCGTTCGGCGGCCATATGCAGGAATTCGGCAAGACACCGGTAGAGCGTGCTTGCGCGGCTGCCGACCGCACCGGCCATGCATTGCTGCATACGCTGTATCAACAGAATGTAAAAGCCAATACGCATTTTTTTATTGAGTGGATGGCACTGGATTTAATACGCGATCAAGACGGCGATGTACTGGGCGTGACCGCGATGGAAATTGAAACTGGCGAGGTAATGATGTTTCAGGCACGTGCCACGTTGTTCGCCACAGGCGGGGCGGGGCGCATTTTTCAATCCAGCACCAATGCTTATATCAATACCGGAGATGGGCTGGGCATGGCGGCGCGCGCCGGAATTCCGCTCGAGGACATGGAATTTTTTCAGTTCCATCCCACCGGCGTGTATGGCGCGGGCGTATTGATTTCGGAAGGAGTACGCGGTGAAGGCGGCTATCTGGTCAACAAGAATGGCGAACGCTTCATGCCAAAATATGCACCCAATGCGAAAGATTTGGCCAGCCGTGACGTGGTGTCACGCGCCATCACGGTGGAAATAAATGAGGGACGCGGTTGCGGGCCGCACGGCGACCATGTGCTACTCAAACTGGATCACCTCGGCGATGACGTGATCAAGCAGCGGCTGCCCGGCATCCGCGAGATCGCGTTGAAATTTGCCCATGTCGATCCCGCAAAAGACCCCATACCGGTGGTGCCCACCGCGCATTACATGATGGGCGGGCTGCCCACCAACTATCACGGGCAAGTCGTTGCACCCTACAAGACCGGGCCGGATGAAGTGGTGCACGGACTTTATGCGGTGGGCGAATGCGCCTGCGTGTCGGTGCATGGCGCGAATCGCTTGGGCTGTAATTCCTTGCTTGATTTGCTGGTATTTGGCCGTGAAGCGGGCCGGCAAATCATTGAAGACCTGAAAAGCAATCCGCATCCCAAACACTTGCCTGCCGATGCTGCCGAACGTCCGCTGGCAAGATTGGCGCGTTTGGAAAATCAAAAAAATGGCGAGCGCGTTGCCGAGGTCGGCGATGCCATGCGCAAGACCATGCAAAAACATTGCGGCGTATTCCGCTTCCCGGGCTTGCTGGCCGAAGGCGCTGAGCAGATCAGGCAGATCGCCGAAAGGGTGTCACATACCGAAATCCAGGATAAGAGCAAAGTGTTTAACACCGCGCGCATTGAGGCTTTGGAACTGGATAATTTAATCGAAGTTGCGCAAGCCACCATGGTTGCTGCCAGCGCGCGGCAGGAAAGCCGCGGTGCCCATGCGCGCGATGACTTTCCGCAGCGCGATGATGTAAATTGGCTTAAACACAGCTTGTATTTCCGCGAGGGACAACGGCTGGATTACAAACCAGTGCGACTCAAACCGCTGTCGGTGGAATCGTTTCCGCTCAAACCACGGGTGTATTAAAAAGAAATTTCTGTAAAGTTATGGGGCAAATAAAGCACTCGCTCAATGCATCAAATACGCATCAAATTGATTTTTAGAGATGTCCCATGATAAAGGAAACGCAAAAAGGAATGGGTAGTCGAGGCATCTCAGCTCTTCCTGTGGGATCGAAAACTACTCAACAATATCCCTCGCCGTCGGTATTAATCCTTTTCCTTCCTCTTCTATTGTCTTTTATAAGTCTCGCTATTCAAAACTGGTATCAGGTTTTTGATGATGCTTTTATATCCTATCGCTATGCACAGAATCTTGCTATGGGATATGGAATTACTTGGAATCCAGGTCAAACACCCACAGAAGGCTACACAAATTTTCTTTTGATAATCATTTTGGCTCCATTCATAAGGGCGGGTCTCGATCCGCTGTTGGTCACCAGAGTGTTAAGTTTTATCTGCGTGATCGGAATATCTGGAATATTATTTACTGTAGCTAGGCGTCAATACCACTGCTCTGCCACGGCAGCGTTTATGATTGCTGCGCTCATTTTCCTGGTTCCGGTAACGGAGATTCAATGTATTGTCGGGCTGGAAACTGTCATCTACGCTTTTTTCCTGTTGGCTACGTTCATTGTGGGTATTACCTTTATTGACTGTCAACAACTCAAACATTCCATCATATTCAGCTGCATGCTTTTTCTTACGATGCTACTCCGTCCAGAGGCAGCGCTCTTATATCCAATCATATTTATCGCAGCTGTTGTTACTGCGATTCGTAATCAAACTACTCTGACATCACTGTTAGTTGGATTTCTAACGTTATTAACATTGGGTGGCATATATCTGACATGGAAATACTTACATTTTGGCCAACTTTTCCCCAATCCATTTTATTTGAAGGCGTCTGGAGAGACTTTGTTTAGTCCAAAAGGCATTCATAGTGTAAAGTCTTTTATAGAAGATAATACCCTTCTTATGATCTTGGCATTTTCGAGCCTTTTTTTTGGCATTTTTGCTGAACGCCAAGTACAGCCATGGAATAAAATAGTTGCACTGTCTGGCTTTGCTTTCGTTGTTGTTTACTGCTTATTCTTCACTCACATTGATACGCTCATGGACACTCATGGGCGTTTTCTATATCCCCTCGTCCCCCTCATCATTTTGCTGGCAAACCCCTCTCTCGCCAAAATACTTGGGTTTCTAGAACCTATTTCTGTCTTCAGAATACCTATTTTCCCCGCCATAACAGTAATATTTTTGCTCGCATTTGGCTCGTCTAATATTATTGAAATAAATCACAACATTAAAAATTTGACTCCTAATGACTTCATGCAAACCAGCCAACTCCTCATGCCAAAGGAATATCGCATATCACAGGTACTAGCCCGCTTTCCACAAATTAAAGAGGTTCGAATTGCATTCGGTGATTCGGGAGTAATGCCCTATTTCAGTGGCGCAATATGGCTTGATGTGGTTGGGCTGAATGATGGATTCATATCAAAAATGCGTGACAAAAACAAACTAGTTGACTACTTCTTTAATTGGTCACCTGATCTTGTGATTCATCCAGGAAAAGCGGGACGGTCGTGGTTTCAGGATGGTCATGGCCCGCTTGGAGACTATCTATCTTGGTCAAATGATTCCAGGTGGGATGAATACGCATACGTTGGTACCAGCAACATACAAGGCTCGAGTTACGATTTGCAATACTTCATCAGAAAGTCAAGCCGATTCCGTGATTCTCTCAATCGCTTTTTAAAAGCGAATGTCGTGGACGGCTGGTATGATCCATTCCCATTATCCATTGGCACCTACCGCCCCAAGGAGATTCAGCCAATGCAGTAGCCAACAAAACGTTAATTATCGAACCAGAAAATGTCTATTATTTCCATTGTTGTTCCAGTATATCAAGCTGAACATTGCCTTGACGAGCTTTATCACCGTCTGAGGGGTGCGCTTGAAAGTATTTCACCGGATTTTGAAATCGTGCTGGTAGAAGACTGTGGTGGCGACAATTCATGGCAAGTGATCGAGCGGCTGGCTGCGGCTGACCCGCGCGTGCGCGGCATCCAGTTCAGTCGCAACTTTGGCCAGCATTACGGCATCACGGCCGGGCTGGATCACTGTCACGGTGACTGGGTGGTAGTAATGGATTGCGACTTGCAGGATCGCCCCGAAGAAATCCCGCGCCTGTATGCCAAAGCGCAAGAAGGTTTCGATATTGTATTGGCGTTGCGCGGGGCGCGTCATGATCCGTTCTTGAAACGCCTGACCTCATCGCTGTTTTACAAGGTATTCAGTTATCTCGCGGATATAGAATACGACGGGGCGAGCGGTAATTTCCGCATTATGTCGCGTAAGGTAGTAACAAGCTTCCGCCGTATGGGCGAGCAATTACGCTTCTTCGGCGGGTTAGTACAGTGGCTCGGATTCCCGACCAGCAGCATAGAGGTGGAACACGCCGAACGTTTTGAGGGAAACTCCACCTATACATTTTCCAAGCTATGGAAATTGGCTACCGAAACCATCATTGCCTACTCCGATAAACCATTGCGTATCGGTGTGCGTTTTGGCTTTGGCATGGCTGCGCTGGCCTTCTGCTATGGCCTGTATATTTTAATGCGCGCTTGGGTGCATGGCTCTCCAATACCAGGCTGGAATAGTTTGATTGTGTCGCTGTATTTTATTGGTGGAATCATCATTGCGATGCTGGGCATTATTGGCATCTACTTGGGCAAGGCCTTCGACGAAAGCAAGAAGCGACCACTCTATATCATCAGGCGATCCACCTTTGAACACGCTGATTAAGCCTACCCCATGGGACACGGCGGCGTTCGACATGCCAACCTGGGAGCTGACCGAATATTCTGAAGAGGCACTGCAACAAGCCGCACAAACGCCCGGACACTACACTCTGAAGGTCGATCCATTAGCGGATAAAAAATTGTTGCACGAGTATGGCTTCTACTACTGCGATACCTTGATGACACCGCATTGCAACGCAACGCGCTTACGTGCGTTGCAACATCCAGAGACAACTATTTCCAAGGATGTTGATGTTGAACACGCTTTGGCGATTTGCCACGGGGCTTTCGCACATGGTCGTTTTAATCGTGATTTTAATCTGCCCCAAGAGAGGGCTGATCTGCGCTATGACAGCTGGCTGAAGCAACTGCTCGAAGCTCAACAGGTTTATGGACTGTACTGGAAAAATGAGCTGGCTGGTTTCGTCGGATATAGCGGTAATAGCCTGGTGTTGCACGCAGTGGCGGAAAAGTATCGCGGCAAGGGTTTAACGAAATACTGGTGGAGCGCGGTGTGTGGCGAATTGCTGGCAACCGGGCATGAGGAAGTGAAAAGCTCTATTTCTGCTGCTAATCTCGCGGTACTTAACCTGTATGTTTCGCTTGGTTTCAGCTTCAAAAATCCACAAGACATCTATCATTGCCTAATACCATGAGTGATTTGCCACCTCTCCCCTACCCTGTTGCTCTATGCAAGTCTGGATTTAAATTAGGTCGCGCATAGACTTGATGATTGAGCCATCTGAAAATATTCAAAATGCACGAAGGGATAAACCTGCACTGCAATTACTTCGATATGGCGTGGTAGGGTTAGGAACTAATTTAGCCCTTTATTTTATTTACTTGTTTATTACCTATTGGGGTCTCGAACCAAAAAAGGCTATGACTGTGTTGTATATCATAGGCGCACTCATGGGATTTTTTGGTCACCGTAAATGGACATTCACCCACCAAGGAGCTTTCCTTGGGTCTGGGATCAGATATTTCATTGCACATCTACTCGGGTATTTGATTAATTTTATTATCTTGCTGACCTTTGTCGACAAGCTTGGTTACGCTCATCAGTGGGTTCAGGCAGGAGCAATACTTGTAGTTGCCGGATTTCTTTTTGTGGCTTTCAGGTATTTCGTTTTTCCGAAACCTGAGTAACGGCGAGAATATTAAATGAATATTATTCGTGGCTAGCATTTCCATTTTTCTGCGGGGCATGAAAGATCGCCCCGCGCTCCTCTCATTTTTATGGGTAGCCACGTTCATCATCTCGCTTTGTCTGGTGTTTGTTCCGTGCTGGGAAAGAAACGACGATGTTGCCATGTCAATGATCGCCCATGGCTACGGGCTTGCCGCCTATAGCTCACCGCACCTGTTTTTTTCCAATATTCTGTGGGGTTACCTGGTTCGCGTCATACCAACCGTCAGTGGTGTATTGGGCTATTCGCTCGCTACGATGGGCGTTTTGCTGGTGCTCGGGTGGGCGACTCTATATTTTCTGGTTCGACTGGGCGCAGGCTACCTCATCGGATTGCTTGCGGTTTCATTGCTTATTGCGCTGCCTACGCTGGTTCCCCAGTTCACGGTTAACGCCGGGCTGTTGACCGTGGCTGCTGTCATCGGTTGGCAGGTTTATGCTCGACTTGGGGGGAGGAGCATTCTTGTGTCTGCGTGCCTGCTCGCATTCTTGGGCTACCTGATACGGGACAAGGAATTTTTATTAGTGCTAGTCGTGGCAGTGCCTCTGCTGCCTTGGCGCGCATTACGACAGCGGCAGGAAATGCAGATCGCTTTCTTGTTGTTAAGTGTGGCGATTGTCTCGGCCTCAGCCTTTGATCATTGGTCTTACAGTGGCCCGGAGTGGCAACACTTCATGGAGATGTACCCCAGCCTGACATCCATCATCGACTTCCAGGCCGGAGAGCATCTCAAACAACACCCGGAAATATTAGGTCGGCATGGCTATTCTCAAAATGATATTGATCTGGTTATAAATTGGTTTTTTGTTGATCCGCACATTGCTGACCCGAAATCACTGAAGGCGATGCTGGCTGAACTCGGCTCTTTTCCCATGCAGGAGGGTAATGTCCAATCTGGCTTTGTGGCCATTAAAGCACTATTTGTCCCCGTGTTGCTGCCGATACTTTTGTCGGCGCTACTTCTCCTTGTGCTGATGCCACGATGGTCGGTGGCGCTTGCCTGGGTACTCTGTCTGGTAGCTTTGTTCGCCATGGGTTTCATGGGGCGCCCTGGTCAGTTGCGGGTATATGTGCCTTTGATGAGTTTGTTATTCGTTGCACCTCTCATCTCAGGAGGAAAATATATAACCGGTGCCCGGCAATGGATGGCGCTGCCAATACTGTTAGCGGCCTGCATTGCGAACGCTTATTTACTCATTCCTCAAGCATTGATATCCAAGCAATGGGCACAACAAGTTCAGAGTGATATCCATGGCTTTCCCGCCGGGCCTATCGTCATCTGGGGAGGAGATTTTCCCTACGAACTCGCCTTTCCGGTATTAGCCAACGACCTGAGTTCCCGCAAGATCAAGCTGTATGGACTGGACGGATTCACTCACGCCCCTTTTTCAGTGGCTAGTACCGAGCAGGCGTCGGGTCGTGAAATACTGGAAAGTTTACGCACAGCGACAGGAATTCCGATCATTGCCTCATCAGAAAGGATGGCGATGCTGCGCATTTATTGCAGGGAACATTTAAACGGACAACTACACAAGCTCGCAACATCTCAAACTCGATCGCTCACAATTGAGCAGCTACGCTGCGAGACGAGCTATTGAGCATTACATAATTCGCGACAACCATTCCGTTCGGGCTGAGGTATCGAAGCCTAAGGCTGGTACAAGGTTTCGCCCTTCGATACCTCAGGGTGAACGGTGTAATGAGTTATGTAATGCTCAATAGTGAAGCGGCACAATTGTTTAATTTTCGTAACTAGTTAAAAATGAGAAGCCATGAATAATATTCCATTCAATAAACCCTACATGACGGGCCGCGAACTCTGGTATATCGCACAGGCGCATACCAATGGTCACCTCGCTGGTGATGGCATGTTCACAAAAAAATGCCATGCCTGGCTGGAAGCGCGCACTGGTACGCATAAGGCATTGCTCTCCCATTCATGCACCGCAGCTTTGGAAATGGCAGCCATCCTTGCGGATATCCAGCCGGGCGATGAAGTGATCATGCCTTCCTACACTTTTGTCTCTACGGCTAATGCCTTTGTTTTGCGTGGGGGTGTGCCAGTCTTTGTGGACATTCGTCCGGATACGCTCAACATTGACGAGACCAGGATAGAAGAGGCCATCACGCCGCGCACCAAGGCCATCGTGCCAGTACATTACGCAGGGGTAGCCTGCGAAATGGACGTCATCATGGGCATCGCACAGCGGCATAAACTCTTGGTCATAGAGGATGCTGCGCAGGCTGTCATGTCTACCTACAAGGGTAAGCCGCTGGGTACGGTCGGACACTTGGGTGCCTATTCTTTTCATGAAACCAAAAACATCATTTCCGGGGAAGGCGGTGCCTTGCTGGTCAATGATGAGCGCTTTGCCGAACGCGCGGAGATCATTCGCGAGAAAGGTACTAACCGCAGCCAGTTTTTTCGCGGCCAGGTAGACAAATATACCTGGATGGATATTGGATCGTCTTATTTGCCTGGCGAAGTAATCGCGGCATTTCTTTGGGCACAGATGGAAGAAGCGCAGACCATTACTCAGAGGCGCTTGGATCTCTGGCATCGATACCATGAAGCATTGTCTGCGCTTGAAGGAGTGGGCAAGTTACGCCGCCCTATTATTCCGGAAGGTTGCCAGCACAATGCTCACATGTATTACATCTTGCTTGAGTCACTGGAAAAACGGACCGAGGTGATCGCCAGACTGAAAGAACACAATGTAAATGCCGTGTTCCACTATGTGCCGTTACACAGCTCCCCGGCCGGGAAAAAATATGGGCGAACCAGTGGCGAATTACGGCATACCAATAATCAGGCAGAGCGGCTATTACGACTGCCTTTGTGGCTGGATATGGCTGAAGCGCAAGACAGGGTGATCACGCAATTACAGGCGATTATTTAAGCAAAGCGATCAGGGATGAAGTACAACTTTGGTTAAGGCAAGCCAGGTGAACGAATGCGGCAAACTCGGCTACTATTTTATCTGCTCAGGATTATTTTTTGCATTAGGCGAACTATTGCAATAAACAGAAATCAGTCTTCCCGATGCACATTTTTCATATTGATCTGCGACATCTCCGTAAACCATATTCAAAGGTGACAAAATATCTCCTTCACGATAGATTGCACTGCCAAATAAATCATGCAAATGAACAACATTGGGACTTGTTTCTGATAGCGAATGAATGTCTATACTATGCCCTATGTCACTATCAACGAACAAGAATGTGGGTTTGTTTATCAATATAGCTTTTACAGCTTCTTCTACTTCTTTGGGAGTGGCCAAATTTGTGAGGAGTTCATTGTAGGGCATTGCACTATATTTGCCAGCCAGAATTGGCAGTAGATGGTCATATTTCGAGATGATGTAAATTCCTTTTATATCGGGGCTGTATTGCTTAATTAGAATGGTGGCTTCTTCAAAGAGTTCAGGCTCCATCGTTGATGTAAAAGACGCATCTTCAAATGACCACTGATATAACTGATGATTCGCGAAGGTCTTGTTATAAGAATGCTGGTTTTTGTAAAAGTGAAAAGACGCTGCAATGTACACAAATAATAGCGGCACAAACAGGAGCGTCTGTATCGTTGCTATTTTTTCTTTACCTTGAATATTAGATATCCACCCGTGATATAGGGCAGCAATCCACAAGATAAAAACGGGAGCAATACCCCATATATGATGTAAGGATGGATACCAAATATAATATGTCAGGCTCATTACAAAGTAGAGAGCCAGTCCCACTGTAAGAATCTTATATGCTTCGCTTTGTTTTACCCATATTGTGACCGCCAGTAATGCACCAACCCATACCAATAAAGAAAAGATGTGCGGGGAGGTAATTTGAGGAGACCCCACCCCCATGAGCATATAAATCGCTGTAGGATTTGAACCTGGCATAGGATAAAAATAAAGCATCAACCCAAACACCAGCATTACGCAACCAAAGAATAGCGGCAATTGTTGAAATGGTCGCTGTTTTAAACTCTTAAACAAAAGGGCGCCTCCTACGGACAGCGAGAGATACAAACCAAAATCCTTGCTCCACAAAATTGCAAACAGGGCGAAGCCGCATGCGAAAAATAAATATGCTTTTCGATCTAGTGCCAAATAGCGGTATAACAGATAAAACACTGGGACATCAAAGATATGCCGCACTGGATTAAACCCCGGGGGCAACTTAATCAACTCAATTCCAAGCTCAAGCAATGCAGAGATTGCCAGAATGCCCGCAAAAACCACCGTATCCAATCTTCTGAAAATAAGCCAAACACCCCATAAAAAAATGGCAAAACAAATAAGGTAGGCGGAAAAGAATTCTTTGAAGTACCCTTGATAATTCATCATCCCCAATGAGTCAAGGAGTTGACCCTGTGTAATAGTACTTAACCAGCCATAAACCATGGTCTGCTTATCCGGTGATGCCCCCTTAGACAGCGCATACATAGGACCAAAGTTATAATTATGATGATAAAAGAACCAGCCTCTTGTTTCCCTCGCCTCTGACCTGACTTCGTTTCGTTCAATAAAATCATTTTCTTCAGTTGAAAAGCGACGTGAAGAATCGATAGAATTTAATGTCCCATACTCCATTTGCGAATATTCAATTTTATTGGTCTTATTCGCTGAATGTTTTTCTTTTCGGGGATCATATAGCTGTATTCCTACTATTTTGTGTTTGTTTAAGAAATTGATGTTATCAACAATCTTTCCAGATTTTAGAATCGTCTTCTCAGAGATGTTTAGATAATCATTCCCAATCAACACTGGGTTTGTAATCAACGGTACAAAAATGGACACATATTGGATAACTATTACGCACAGAACAATCGCCAATAACCATTTTGGCATGGGAAGAGTCAACCATTGTTTTCGCCAAAGGGAAAAAGGAAGCCACAAAAATAGCACCAGCCATACTACGGAGAGTGTACCTATAAGCGCCATCCTCTCTTTATTTGCCAGCAACAGAGCTGCATTAACCATGAAGATCGCCAGGAAATAAGCCCACATTCTTGGGAATTGATCTCTATGGAATTTTTCTTCCCCTTTTACAATAATTCGGGTTAAAGCGATAACGAGTGGGTAGTAAGCGAATATCCCCACCACAGGTAAAACATACTGCAATAACGATGTTGTCTTTCCGCCTACTGGGGGGGCGCCTGTCCAAGGATACAAGTTTGAGTAAAGATTTTCGGGTAGGTGGAAGACCTGTCCCAAAAAACCAGCGATATACATAAATACGACAATCAGGCCAGCGCTGCAAATCGAGAAATGCGCCACCAATAAATTATGCAAGCTTTTCCCGGCCAAATACTCCTCGCACTGTTGCATCCACTTCATGTCATTTACCACTTAAGATTATTTTTTATAAATAGGTAATGTTCACCAATGAAGCGCTATTGGAATTTAACTGTGGCTGATTTTTCTGCGTCAATTGGCTAATTTCATAAAGCATAGTGGTCAGTAAAGTAAAGTTCAGGATGGGTCTGAGAACGCTCCCCATTCCCAATGTCCAATGAACCTCAACAATTGAGTTGGTCAGATATGAATATTGCTCACCTATTGTCTGCCTTGCCAAAGGAATCAAATCGAGAGGTGCAAATAGCAGTATTAGAATGGCTAAATAAGCATTTTTGAATTTCATTGTGAGAAATATAGGCAATAGCGTGATATAAAAAATAAGGGACCACCCGCCTACCCATGCTCCTAAATTAGTAATTGCAACTAGCAAAATGGCAAATATTTGCGTATCACTTAGTGGCTTATTTTTGCTGTATAGAACAACAAATATCCATGCAAGAACAAACCAATTGATTGCCAAGATTACATTGGCAATGGCATGTAGATTGAAAAAGTAACTGTACTTGGTTGCATGTTTAATTGCTTCATGGTTAAACACATAAGAAAACGCCGAGATGCTTGACGGCATTGCCATTACCTCTTTCAACGAAAGAGTCGCGCCAATTTGCGAGAAGTGGAACATGTTGCTAAAAATGAGCAGGAAATGGGAGTCAAATAGGATGCCAGTAAACACAAATAGTATGCTGGATAACAAGGTAGCAAGCCAAAAATATTTCCATTTGCGCCTAACCAGATAAAAAAATATCAGCAACGCGAAATAGGGCTTTAGATTAATCAACACAGCGATGCAAAAAACTCGATATAAGCCTTCGCTACTAAGCATGAGTGCGATAAACACCAGCGTATAGATAATGAGATTCCCACGCTCAAGTGCGAAAAGCATCGGAGTGCTCAAGATAATAATAAAATAGAGCAATGTTTTCTCTGCGCCGGTGAAACTATTCCACAGCTTTGTCCTTAAAACGAGCAAGGGAGTAATCAGGTAACTGGATAGAAAAAAAAGTACAACAGAGAAAGCTGACGCACGTAACGCTACTGAATTGGAAAAAATTGTGTTACCTAAAAATATCTGCTTAATTAACTTGAGAAAAATAAAATTCAGTGGCGGATAAAATGATTCCCACACGGTGTATACACCGCCATTATCAGACCAAAATAAGGGGCGAAATAAATCCATAAAAACTTCATGCTTATAATAGAAAAATGGGCTAGGCAAATAACCATGCCGACCCAGAAACCACATATAAAAGAAGAACCCAAGAAACTGGATTCCTAAAATTAGCACTAAGGTGGGGGTGTGAGGGCGATTCACAAAATTCCTGTATTGTTACCAAGATAAACAAGGGACATAAATAAAGTTACTCCTTCCAATGTTTCACTGGCATCCCATTAAAAGTGCCTGCAATGGCACCCGGGCTGGATGATTGTCCGCCGGAGGTTTTTAATGGTAAATCCAAGTGATCCAATCTGGTGGTGTAACGCTTGATTACTAGTGGGTTTGCGTTGTGCATTTCCAGCAGTCCAATGGCCAGTTGCATTTCCAATACTGCGTCATTTAATTTTCCGGCCTTCTCATCAATTTCTGATGCGCGGAATAAGGCCGCAGGGTTTTGAATAAAGCTCATCAAAGCCACTCTTGTCTTTTCGTTCTTGGCAGCTTTTTTAATTGAATATGACATTGCTGAAAAATCGGGCATGAGTACTGCGATTGCTACGATAAACAATATAAAGGTTATCGCAGCCTTAATCGAAAAGAGAACCAGTGACGAAACAAACGACGATGAAGTGGATTGCATATGAATTAGCCTTTAATTTGAAAAATTAATGCTGATGAGGGTTTGTGCATGTAAATAATTGAGAGGAAAATCGATAGATTTTGGAAGTCGCATCTAAGGCAGTTGCATCAATCAAAATTTATTCTTTCCTTTTCCACCACCACAGGACGACGTTGCAGATAGGTGTGGATTGAGCCAATGTATTCGCCCAGGATTCCGATAAACATTAACTGGATGCCAAACAGAAAGAAAAGGCCTATGACCACGGGAGCGAACCCGAGTGGAAAGGATTCCCAAAACATTAGCTTGAGTACCATGTAAACGATTGCTACAAGCACGCTAATCATCCCAAGTGCAAATCCTGCGAAAGCCGCAATTCGAATGGGTACTTTCGAATGACTGACAATGCCGAGCATGGCGATGTCATAGAGTGAGTAAAAATTATTCTTCGAAATGCCGCGCAACCGTCTCGGCTGTGCAAAGGGAATTGTCTTGATTTCGTAACCAAGTTCGCAAATTAACCCACGCAGGAAGGGATAAGGATCATCAATCTTGCGCAACTGGTCGAGCACTTCTCTGTCGTAAAGGCCAAATCCCGTTGCATCTGTTACTAACGTAATATCAGAAATTCCATCCAAAAAATTATAGTAGGTCTTGCGTAGGGTATGGATCCAAGCAACACCTTTGCTCACTGGCTTGGTCGCCATGACCAGCTTGTAACCTTCCTCCCAGTGGCGAATAAACTCGGGAATCAATTCCGGCGGATCCTGCAGATCGGAGGCAAGATAAATTGTGGCGTTGCCACTGGACTGGAGAATTCCGTAGTAGGGCGAGCGGATATGACCGAAATTACGCGTGTTAACGATGAT
>JANYHX010000250.1 GCA_025362155.1 Gallionella sp.
CAGATTAGCTGCGCTAGAAGTCTCACATGATTATCTGGCCGAGAAAATTGTCAGATTGGCAAATTATCTGGATCGTTTCTTTGGGGGGAACCGTCATTATCAGGAGAGCAATGACAGTGCCGTCCAACTGGATCTGACCAAAGTGGCGGGATATGGTGGCGATCCCAAGTTCAATCTTGCCGCCAAAGCAAATTTGAGATTGCCTGCAACCGAGGGGCGATTACATCTATTGCTGGAAACTGACCCCGAGCAAAATACCACTCAGCCTACCCAGGATCAGGCCGCAGCTAACAATAACAAAAGCATAACACCGGGAAGCAAAGTGGCCTCCTCAGGGAATCTTGCCTTGGCGGGTCGCTATGAAAACTCGGAGGAAAATTTCTGGCATTTCAGAACAGATGGAGGGCTTAAGTTCCCTATCCCGATAACACCTTTTGTGCGCACTAGAGCCAGTTTTGAAAAACCCGTGGATGACTGGCGGTTGAAAGGTTCTCAGTCCCTCTATTGGTTTAAAAATTTGGGCGTGGGAGAGACTACCCAGGTTGATCTGGAGCGTTTTATCAGCGAACCCATTCTGTTCCGTGCCAGCAGTAATGCCACTTGGCTTAAGGACAGAAAGAACTTCGACCTGCGCCAGGATTTTTCCGTTTATCACACCCTGGATGACCGTACTGCGTTGCTGTATCAGGCGAGTGTTCTTGGGATCACCAATCCACAGGCTCAAGTAATGGATTATGTGGTGTTAATGCTTTATCGGCGGCGCATACATAAAGATTGGGTATTCCTCGAATTAAGCCCGCAACTGCATTTTCCACGAGAGAGAAATTATCGACTAAGTCCCACCCTCAGCATGCGTCTGGAGATGTTATTTGAGGGGAAAAAATAGTATGAAAACGATTCTTGTGACCGGCGGCGCGGGCTATATTGGCTCCCATACCTGTGTGGAGTTGCTGGCGGCGGGATACGTGGTGGTGGTGGCAGATAATCTTTGCAACAGCAGCCAGGAATCGCTCAAGCGTGTCGAGCGCATTGCCGAGAAACCACTGGTTTTTTATCAAGCAGATACTCGGGATAAGGATGCCCTGAAAGAGATATTCACCAGCCACGCCATTGATGCGGTCATTCATTTTGCCGGGCTCAAGGCAGTAGGTGAATCGGTCGAAAAACCATTGCTGTACTACGATAACAACGTCAATGGTACGCTTGTTTTAACTGAAGCGATGATTCAGCATGGGGTCAAGACGATGGTTTTTTCATCTTCCGCCACCGTGTATGGCGATGATGCCCCCGTGCCCTACCGTGAAGGTGCGCCGACCAAACCAGTTAATCCCTATGGCCGCACCAAGCTGATGGCAGAGGATGTATTACGAGATGTGGCTGTATCAGATGCAGCATGGCGAGTAGCGTTACTGCGTTATTTTAATCCGGTGGGTGCGCATCCCAGCGGCTTGATAGGTGAAGACCCGAGTGGCATCCCCAATAATTTGATGCCCTATGTGTGTCAGGTGGCGGTAGGCCGTCGTCCCGAATTAAATATTTTTGGGGGTGATTATGCTACTGTCGATGGAACCGGAGTGCGAGACTACATTCACGTAGTTGATCTGGCGCTCGGTCATGTGAAGGCACTGCAACGCCTAACCAATCGACCCGGTGTACTAACTGCCAATCTGGGTACTGGACGAGGAGTGAGCGTACTCGAATTGGTGCATGCATTTGCAGCGGCCTCGGGACGGTCTGTGCCCTACCGTATTGTCGATCGTCGAGCGGGAGATTTAGCTGCGTATTGGGCGGAGCCTGGATATGCCCGGCAGGAACTGGATTGGCACGCCATCTATGACCTTGACCATATCTGCCGTGATGCATGGCGCTGGCAACAAATGAATCCGAACGGATATTAGGAGAGAGCTAAGCGTTTTTGTACTGAATACCGCGCCAGCCAGGGAGAGGAGTAGAGGCTGACGCGGACTTGGAAAGTTACATTGTATGGATAGAAGCGAGAGCAGGCAGCGCGATAAGCATGGACAGAACCCCGGTAATGAACCAACGAACGAATCCTGAAACGTTCTCTTTTACTGCGAAATAAGCTCTTTTCATCCAGGCACCTCTTTAAGTCACAACGGGATGGTATGAGATAGAAGATTAAAAAGGGGGCTGAAGTAGATTAGCACTAAATACCAGCCCACTCCTTCAATAATTTCAACTGTTGTTTAGGGGTTCCATAGTTGAATCTGAACTCACATTCCTTGAGGAATAATGGGAACGATGCTTTGGG
>JANYHX010000289.1 GCA_025362155.1 Gallionella sp.
CGATAATCCGCGAACCGTCGAGCCGTTCGATCGCCACTTCCATGTCATAAGCCGCGGATATTTTTCCTTGCAATATTTCCGCCATCGGAGTTTGCGCATAGGATAGCAACGTGCCATCCGGCAGATACCATTTCAGCATACCGCTAAAGTGTGAGTCGCTATCGCCGCGTTGCGGTTCCATCCGCCATAAATCCACAGCGCCGCGGTTGTATTCCTGAATCGTTCCCGCGAGGTCGCAGCAATACATTGCGATTGGACCGCGATCAAATAAGGCGCGAAAACGTCCTTCGCTTTGGCGCAATGCCACTTCTGCCTTCACGCGTTCCGTAATGTTGGTGAGAAGGATCGCGACTCTTCGGTTTTCCGGCTCACCCAGTACGACAGCACAGACATCGAACCAATAGCCACCGAGGGCTTTCGCTTCATCGATAAAACGAACGGGTTTACCCGTCAAGGCGACCCTCCCGTAAATTTCAAACCAATGCGCTTCATGATTTGGGGCGATTTCGCGCATGCGCTTGCCTTTCGCGTTGCGCAGGCCGGTATGTTTTTCGAAAGAAGGGTTTGCTTCCAGAAAACGATAATCGACCGGCTGATCGTGCTCATCAAAAATCATTTCGATAATGCAAAACCCTTCATCAATTGAATTGAACAAATTGTGATAGCGCTCTTCCGATGCGCGCAACGCATTTTCTGCATGCATGCGTTCGGTGAGGTCGTAGTAATAGCAAACCACACCGAATTGCCCGTCAGGAAGCGTGATGCGCTCTATCCTCCAATCGTAGGACTCAACCTCGGGGATATTGTGACGCTGTTCAGTCATGCTGAGCGCAACATAGGGTTCGCCAGTCTCCAGGGTGTGACGAAAGCGCCTGATCGCCTCGTTTGCAAAAGCTTCATGCCAGAGAATGTGCATAATTTCCCCGAAGTCGCGGCCAACCAACGGGCTAATGTTGCGGAAGGCTCCCAACGATGCCTTGCTGGCTTGCCAGATGCGGAATTGCGCATCTACGACATATACGCCGAAGGGTGCGTTTTCAATCATATTGAAGAAAGTATCGTGATTGCGGCGCAGCAGTTCCTCCGTCCGCTTGCGCTCAGTAATGTCTCTGAAACTTATCCCCACGCGATTCTGAGTTCCGTGTGCGATCCGGAATGCATGGAGTTCCAATATGCGCCCTTTCCCGGTGAGTTCACGTTCAAATCTTATCGGTTCGCCAGTTTTAAGTACGGCGTCATAGGTGAGGAACCAGTCTTCCGAGGGGTCAGACACCACCTGCCGGATAGTTTTGCCGATAATGTTGTTCAGGCCAGATTGTGTGGTGAATGCCGGGTTGGCTTCGACGTAGCGAAAATCCAGCGGTTCGCCCGCAGCGCCTGCCACCTTCTCGATAATGCAAAAACCTTCGTCGATTGATTCGAAGAGCGTGCGATAGTGTTCATCACGGGTGCGCGGCGCTTCTTCGTCGCGGAGATGCCCCAAGCGGATACTCGTCTGGCGCAATGCCTGTTCCGCCTGCTTGCGCGCAGTGTTATCTGTGCCGATTAATAAATAGCCAATGATGGCGTTCTGATCGTCGCGTAACGCCGTGACCGACACCACTACCGGTAAGCGGCTGCCGTCCTTGCGGATATAGGTTAGCTCAAAAATATCTTCGCTGCCGCGCGCAGCCTTAAACACCAAGGCCTCAAAGCCGGGCTCAATCGGTGTGTCGAGTTCGCCGCTCAGTATTTCCGCACGTGCGATCATTTCTTGTGGATCATAGAGATAGGCCAGCGTAACCTTGTTCATCACTTCAACCTCCGTGTAGCCCAGCATGCGCTCGGCACCGACGTTGAAAATCTGGATGATGCCGTTCGCGTCGGTGGCGATGCTGGAGAAATGCGCGCTGTTGAAAATTGCGTTCTGCAACGCCCCGGTTTTAAGCAGGATCGCCTGGCGTCGTCTCTCGATGAAGCCCTCTACGATGTTGGTAGGGGTGTCAGGTTTGAGGGTAATGTTTAAATTTTCGGTCATGGCTTATTTTGTAGCGTAAGTTAGTCTTGCGGAAGCGTGACCGAAGGCGACTTTGTTACTTAATCGTGGCGAGCACTGCATCTTTTTCATCATGCTGAGCCATGACATTTTTAATGACCCGATATCTTATGCGTTAGTGGATTCCATAAATATTACTCTTGGCTGGTTAACGTTGGCGGTATGTTACTACTTAAATTAATGCCGACAGCAGTATAAAACATTTACTTGGCGCTTCGTGATAGATAGGGATTCGGGTAGTGCGTTTGGGGCAGGATCAGGTAGTTGAAGTAGAAAATTCCTTGGCGAGCCGCAAAATGCTGTTTCCGCAAGATGCCGGATGCCGCGCGATAAGAAAATCTCAATGAGGTGCTTTTATTGTCTCCGTGTCATGCGCAGGCTTTCCTGCTGCTGGATGATCGGTGTGCCCCGAAATTCGATAGACGTTCTTTCCCGCGTGCTTGGCTTCATACAATGCCTCATCTGCGCTCTTCATCAAGGTATTGGCATCCTCTCCATGCATGGGATAAATACTGACACCCAGGCTGGTGGTGATATTAACCGCATGTCCCTCAATGTTATAAGGTTGTGATATGGCTTCTATCATTTTTAACGCTACGCGCGCCGCATCGTCGCGGCCAGTGACGTGCCATAGCGCGATGATGAATTCATCGCCACCCAGGCGGGCTACGGTGTCTTCTTCACGCACCGTTGCTGTCAACCGCTGCGCGACCATTTTTAACAGAGTGTCGCCGACGGCATGTCCCAGTGTGTCGTTGATTTGTTTGAAGCCGTCCAGGTCGAGATACATCACCGCCATCGCGCTTTTGTTTCGGCGGGCATGCACCAGCGCGACCGACATACGATCAGCCAGCAGCCGCCGGTTGGCAATTCCCGTTAATGCATCAGACAACGCGAGAGGTTCCAGCATCTTGCTGTGATTGCGCGCCGCTTCATGCAGCAGACGTACCTCCAGCATGTTGTGTACCCGCATCAGTACTTCGGCCAGATCGAATGGTTTGCTGATGAAATCCTTGGCGCCACTTTGCAGCGCACGTAATTTATGGGCCGGCTGGGCGGTAATGGCGAGCACCGGGAGATAATTTTCGGTATCGATTTCTTTCAGTTTTTCCATAACCTGAAAACCATCCATGCGCGGCATTTGCAGGTCGAGCAGAATCAAATCATAGCCATGTTCGTGATGCAGTTCGCAAACTTCCAGCGGGTCTATCGTCGAGGATATTGCAGTGTAACCGGCCGCGATCAACATTTGCTCCAGCAGTTCCACATTGGCTTCCTGATCGTCAACAATCAGAATGTTGGCTTTGAAAATGTCTTGTTCGCTCACTGTCATCGCTATTCCATTCATGGTTGACTGATTTATTCGGGAAGGTTCAGCGCATCCCGCATGCGCTACGCTGGTACAAATCACGGATGGTTTGCACGGAACTCCTGGTGAGGCAGGGAAGGCTGAATTCTATGATGCAGCGGAAAGTTCGTCTTGTTTGTACCATGGCTCAGCAAACGGTTGAATTCTTTTTTTACCACGCCATAACATTCACACGCGCAGGCCTCCAACTGAGGCCGGTCCAGTACGGTGATATGGCCTCGCCGGTAACGGATTAACCCAGCACGTTGCAAATTACCGGCAGTTTCGGTGATGCCCTCGCGGCGCACACCGAGCATGCTGGCAATCAGTTCCTGGGTCATGCTCATTTCATTGGAGGGCAATCGATCCAGAGTGGATAGCAGCCAGCGGCACAGTTGCTGCTCCACCGAATGATGCCGGTTACACGCGGCTGTCTGGGACATTTGCGTGAGTAATGCCTGGGTATATCGCAACATTAAATTTTGCAACGCGCCGCTACGGCGACCTCCGGCACGATTGAATTCTTCCATCATCTGCCGCGCCTTCAAACGGTAGATGCTGCCGGCTGTTTGCACAGTAGCGCGGTTGGGCATGTTATTGCCGCCCATGAAAATAGGCACGCCAAGTATGCCTTCATTACCCACTCCGGCGATTTCCGCAGAAGCGCCGTTTTCCATCACATATTGCAGGGAGACAATGGCGGCGGTGGGGAAATATACGTGTTGCAGTTGGCTGCCTGATTCGTACAGGACTGTCCCGAGCGGCATCGAGATCAATTCCAGGTGCGGGGAGATACGCTCAAAAATGCTGCGGGGCAATGCATCGAGCAGATGGTTGTGATTCGGATTTTGTTGTGCAGACATATGAGTTATCATTTTTTTTCTCCGGCGTATGCAAACAATCAGGGGGATGTAACGCAAAAAATAATATTTTTTAGGTCGATTTTTGTTGCAGCCTAAATTTATGTGAAAAGTATGTACGGTAAGGCATAGGAGAGTATGTTCGTTAGCACACATAAAGCGTAATTTGTGTAAGAAAATTCAGCAGGAAAGCATACTCTATTCCAGCAATATTTCTCCAGAGAAATTATCAGTACAAAACTACCAGGGAAGTTAAAGGGGCTGTAGAAAAGAATGCTTAAATGTTAAGCTTATTGGATGAATATCCCCGAGAGAGAATTATTAAGTCTGCTTAATGCATTACGCAGCTTATTGCCGCCGGAATCTGTGTTGGTGGATGCCGAAGATCTGCGCCCATTCGAATGCGATGGGTTGTCGGCCTATCGGCAGCTGCCGATGGTGGTGGTGCTGCCGGAAACGATAGAGCAGGTGCAAAGCATCTTGCGCCTGTGCCATGCGCAGCAGGTGCCGGTGGTGGCGCGCGGCGCGGGTACCGGACTTTCGGGCGGGGCATTGCCGCTGGCGGATGGCGTGCTGCTGAGCCTCGCAAAATTCAAAAACATTATCAACATCGATGCCGCCAACGCGATGGCGACCGTGCAGCCTGGCGTGCGCAACCTCGCCATTTCTGATGCTGCGGCAGCGTATGGGTTGTATTACGCGCCCGATCCCTCGTCGCAAATCGCCTGCACCATAGGCGGCAATGTCGCAGAAAATTCCGGCGGCGTGCATTGCCTGAAGTATGGCCTGACAGTGCATAACATCCTGATGCTGAAAGTGGTGACGATGGAAGGCGAACTGTTGACCATAGGCTCAGAAACACTGGATACACCGGGCTATGATCTGCTCGCGCTGATGTGCGGCTCCGAGGGCATGCTCGGCGTGATTGTCGAGGTCACCGTTAAATTATTGGCCAAACCCGAACGCGCGCAGGTGGTACTCGCTGCGTTCGACGATGTGGTGAAAGCGGGTGAGGCAGTCGGCTCTATCATCGCCGCCGGCATCATTCCCGCCGGACTGGAAATGATGGACAGGCTGGCGATACAGGCCGCGGAGGATTTTGTGCATGCGGGCTATCCACGCGATGCAGAGGCGATATTGCTGTGCGAACTGGACGGTACCAATGCCGAAGTGTCCGAGTACATCATGGCGGTGCGCAGGATATTGGCTGACAGCGGCGCGACCGAAGTGCGCACCGCGGTGGACGAAGCCGAACGGCAACTGTTCTGGAAGGGACGCAAATCGGCCTTTCCCGCCGTGGGCCGCCTCGCGCCGGATTATTATTGTATGGACGGCACGATACCGCGTCGCCAGTTGCCCCACGTGCTGCGCCGCATCAGCGAGATGTCCCAGGAATATGGATTAGCTGTGGCGAATGTGTTCCACGCGGGTGACGGTAACCTGCATCCGCTGATTCTGTTCGATGCCAACCAGCCGGGCGAACTACAACGCACTGAGGAATTTGGCCAGCGCATTTTGCTGCTATGCGTGGAGGTTGGTGGGACGATTACAGGCGAACATGGCGTCGGCATGGAGAAAATAAACCAGATGTGTATGCAGTTTCAGAGCGCCGAGTTGAGCCAGTTTCATGCCCTCAAGGCCGCGTTCGATCCGTCCGGCCTGCTCAATCCCGGCAAGGCCGTGCCCACGTTGCAGCGTTGTGCGGAATTTGGCGCGATGCATGTGCATCATGGACAACTTCCTCACCCCGAACTGGAACGCTTCTGATGAAAAATCCAAATTTCGTCGCAATACTGCGTTGCTCACAAAAAATTACTCCTAGCATATTCCACATATGCGTCGTCACAATTTTTTGCTCGCGCCTTGTCTTGCTTAGAACTTTGAATTTTTAGAGACACCCATGCGTGATTCAGACATCAGCAGCGAGCTACAGCAACAGGTGCAACAGGCCATCGCAAACCACACCCCGCTCAATATTTCTGGTAGCGGCAGCAAGGCATTTCTCGGCAACACCAAAGAGGGAACGCCTGTCGATGTCGGCCAACATCGCGGTATCGTGGAATATGATCCGCGCGAACTGGTGCTGAC
>JANYHX010000013.1 GCA_025362155.1 Gallionella sp.
CGCCAGCGTTCCAGTTGATGCATGTAGGCGATGTGATTTTGTGATTTTCCTTTCCATGCATCCAGCCGGGCGAGTATCGGTGCGGTATCCACGTCGCGCATCAGCTTGCCGATGTATTGCATCTGGCGGCGTTGTGCGCCGAATTTGCTGATGTTTTTCATTTCGCGTATCGCATCACGCAGATTTTCCGGAATGTCGAGTTGCGCGAGCTGATCCTTCCCTAACTCGGTGAGCTCCTTGCCGAGATCGCGCAGTTCGTGCATCTGCTTCTTGATTTTGGTCTTGCTGGGAGGCAACTCTTCCTCGTCGTCGGCCACTACCGGCAAGTTGCGCAGGCCACGTCCGCGAGTATTAGGACTATCCGGCTTGCGAACTTGAGGGGGGCGGATGACCTCTACTTCGCCGTCATCGTATATCTCGACGCCTATCTGGGCGGCGTCATGCTCATTTTCGTCATCGTCCTCTCCCAAATGAATACGGAGAAGCTCGTTGTCGCGGGGAATTTTGTTGCCGGGGTCTTTGTTGTGAGCATTCATAATAGTTAAAGTGGCTGCTCTTCAATGAGCAAGGTCTGAATGAATGATAACGATGCTGCTATGATACTGCCTTTCGCCAATTATCCGCTTAGCTATGAATGCCCTGGTCTCCACAACACCTCGTTTCTCCCATGCTACCGATAGCCTGCGCAACATTGCGCAAGACATGCTGGACTACGCCAAACAACGCGGCGCATCCGCTGCATCGGTTGAAGTTTCAGAAGGTTTCGGACTGGGCGTTACGGTACGCCAAGGTGAAGTGGAAACTATCGAATACAACCGTGATAAGGGCTTGGGCATCACTGTTTATATCGGCCAGCAACGCGGCAATGCCAGCACGTCGGATTTCTCGCCGCAAGCGGTGCGCGACTCGGTGGATGCGGCATTGTCGATCGCGCGCTATACCGCCCAGGATGATTGCTCGGGGCTACCCGATGCAGATATGCTGGCGCACGACTGCCCGGATATGGACTTGTATCATCCGTGGGATTTACCGGTCGATGCGGCGATAGTACTGGCGCAACAATGCGAGCAAGCCGCACTGGAGGCGGACAAACGCATCAGCAATTCCGAAGGGGCGACCATCAATTTGCATGAGGCGCAATTTGTTTCAGCCAATAGCCTGGGTTTTATGGGTGGCTTCCCCACCTCGCGCCACAGCCTCAGCTGTGCGGTCATCGCCGGGCCGGATGACGCGATGGAACGCGATTATTGGTATGCAGTTGCGCGTGATGCTAAAGATTTGCCGACCGTCACGCACGTGGGACGCATTGCCGCCGAACGTGCTGTGCGCCGCCTGAATGCACGCCAGCTTAAAACCATGCAAGTACCGGTATTGTTTGAAGCTCCGATTGCATCGGGTTTGCTGGGCAACTTTGTCAGCGCGGTGAGCGGCGGCAGTCTGTATCGAAAATCTTCATTTTTGCTCGACCAGATGGACAAACAGATTTTTTCTCCGCACATCAATATCAGCGATATACCCGACATCCGCAAAGGGTTGGCCTCCAGTCCGTTCGATGATGAAGGCGTGCAAACTCAACGCCGCGTGATCGTCGAGAACGGCGTATTGCGCGGCTATTTTCTCGGCAGCTATTCCGCGCGCAAGCTCGGTATGCGCACTACCGGCAATGCGGGCGGCAACCATAACTTAATTCTGAAACCATCACGAGGGTCAGCGGGAAAATTGGCTGGTGAAAAGTCTGACGAGCTGGATTTCGCCGGTCTACTGAAAAACATGTCGCGCGGCTTGCTGGTTACCGAATTGCTGGGACAGGGAGTCAATCAAGTCACCGGGGATTATTCGCGTGGCGCAGCGGGCTTCTGGGTCGAGCATGGCGAAATTCAATATCCGGTGCACGAAATCACGATCGCGGGAAACCTGAAAGATATGTTCCGTGACATCGTTGCAGTCGGCAACGATGTAATGGTGCAAGGTTCACGTCAGTGTGGTTCGATTTTGATCGAAAACATGACCATCGCGGGATGCTGATTTTTTACATGGCGGCATAAATCTACTGGTGGAACAACTAGCCATCTGACTAAGTTGGCAAACTACGCCAACCAAGTCAGTGGTTATGCGCGAACCGGCATCGAGGTCGCGCGGTGCTCGGCATCCTTATGTACTCTGTGTACACTCCGGTACCTGCGCTCCGGGCTCTCCCGATGTCGGCCCGCTCGCTACGATTTCTGTCGCCATGTAATCTTTATGCGGACTTTTATTTCACAATTTTCAGGTTGGGCTTGTGCGGGACTGGTTTAGCCCCTCCATCACTTCCTGGCGCAGCAGGGGGCGGTTGTTGCGGCTCGCTGCCTTGAAATACCAGCCCCTGCCCGGTTTCCTTGGCGAATATACCGATGACGGCCGCTACTGGCACCATGAGTTCGAATGGCACGCCGCCAAATCGTCCGGTACAGGTTATCATTTCGTTGCCTATTTGCAGGTTGCGCACCGCATCCCCATTCAGATTCAAAATGATCTCACCGTTTTTTACATGGGCACGCGGCACTTCGGTATGTTCATCAACCCGTACGGCCAGATAAGGGGTCAGCCCACTATCCGTACACCATTCGTAAATCGCACGGATCAGGTAGGGGCGGGTGGATAAATCGCTCATTCAAATCACGATTATATTGAATTATGCGGGTTGCGCGCACAACCGCGGGAATGGCTGTGAACTTACTAGACGACAGTGCAATTGCTTCATCTGGAGTGCCAAGATGGAAAAATGGCTACTAGACTACCACAGGAATGTGGAGGGAATCACTTGCGCATTGCTCTTTCGGACGCTGTCAATGCATCGATAAAACCTTGACGGGAAAATAGCCGTTCGGCATATTTCATCAGTGGCGCAGCTTCCTTGCTCATCTGGATGCCGTAATGGTCAAGCCTCCACAGCAGCGGCGCGATTGCGACATCCAGCATGGAAAATTCCGCGCCCAGTAAAAACTTTTGATTAACCAATATCTGCGCAAGCTGGGTCAGGTTGTCACGAATAATAGCGCGTGCCTTATCAGCTGCCTTGGGCAGCGCATGCTCCATCGGCGCAATCTGGCTGTATATTTCCTGTTCAAAGCGATGCAAAAATAACCGCGCACGACCTCGCATGACGGGATCCGGCGGCATGAGTTGCGGATGCGGAAAACGTTCATCTATATATTCGTTAATGATATTCGCCTCATACAATACCAGATCGCGCTCCACCAGCACCGGCACTTTGCCATAGGGATTAATCGCCGCTACATCTTCAGACTTGTTCAGTAAATCCACATCGATCACTTCAAAATCCATGCCCTTTTCGAATAGCACAATACGACAGCGATGACTATAAGGATCTGATGTCCCGGAATACAATTTCATCATGTTTCTAATTACCCTTTAACCAATTGGATGCTTTGCAAGCGCATGCGCACCAGAAAAAAACCAATTGTCGCTACGACTCCACTGGCCACCAATGCCGCTACTATAGGGTAAGTGCCGGTGCCATTGATTCCGGCCACCCAGACATAACGTTCAAACAACGTGCCAATAATGATACAGCAGGCCACTGCCGCAGTCGCCTTGATATTGTGGCGTGTAAACGGCAATGCGAACAGCGTAAACGGGATGATAAATTTCAGCACTATCATAGCCCACCAGATAAAGGTGTAATCGCCATCCTGCATCCCTACCATGCGATTTCTTTCATAGGGTAAGTTGCCATACCAAATGGTCAGATATTGCGCGAAAAAGGTATAAACCCATAACAACGTAAAGGCGAATAACATTTGTGCGAAATAGTTATAGATATAAGGCTTTACCGGATGCACCAATTTATCACGGGTGTTCAAGGCGAAAATCCAGATCACCAGGAATGCCATGAACATGCCGAAGTTACTGACGAAATGTTGCATTGCGTAGATTGCGCTTTCCCAGGAAGGAACCATAGTCATTTCAAAATCCCATGCCACCATCGTGCCGTACAAAACATACACATAGGGAACCCAGCAGGCAATGATATGAAAACGTGCTGCGTCTTTTAGGCTGCGTTCGCTGACAGCCTGGCGCTGGATGAACATCCAGTGGATCGCCATCACCACCAGCATGCCGATTACTTCACGCGCCACCAGAAAAGTATAGTTATGCCAGGCGGGAATATGATGCGCATGTTCGCCGGTGTGTTTCCCCATTTCCTTCAGCCACGGAAAAGTTGATTCTCCATTCGCCAATAACACCAGCAACAACACAAAGGCCAGCGGGAACAAGGCGAATAAGGAACTTGCCAGGAGGCGAATCTCATATCGCCAGCGCGCGCCTACCAGATGCAATACTGCGCTCAATGTGACGCCGCCGAGCGCCAGATACAACACCACCAGAAAGCTCACGGTAACAACTGCCCAATTACTATATGAAAACATGTTGGCCTCTCCTATTTGGTCTGCGGTGCAGCCGAAGTTGCAACGGATGCCTTTTTTTGCAGCACGGCACGAATGTAATTCACCACATGCCAGCGTTCGGTGGGGCTCAAATCTATTGCATATACCGGCATCACCGCACCGCCGAAGGTCATCATGCCGAAGATATAACCATCCGGATAATCTTTGGTATCCCAGGGATGCATATCATTGCTTGAGGTTAAATTCCACGGTTTCAGAATTAGTTTTGCACCCACCAGCCCATCGCCGGTACCGGATTTGCCATGACAAGGAACACAATAAATCCCGAACAAACGACCACCCATGTCGATTGATTTATTGTCTGCGGGCACCGGGTTTTTCAGCTTGAATGCGACGTCCCGATCCTTCACTTCCAGCGAGGAAGTGGCTGTGCTGGGAACCGGTACTGAACGTTTGGGGAAAGGATTCATGCCAGGGTTGGCCGGATCAACACTTTCCTGAGGTTTGATGCTGATCTGATTAGCCATGTCCATAGACCACGGCCACGCATGGGCCCAAATGGGAGTGAGTAATAAAATGGCTAAGGATAATTTTTTCATTTCCCCGCCTCCTCCTGAATTTCCAATGCCTGGTGTTTGGTAAAAATTGCCTTCAATGTTCCGCTCGCTGCTTCCTCGGACTGCACCAGAATACCGATCTGGTCTTCCGATACCTTGGCGCTATACAACGCCGAGCGCCGCGCCGGCAAACCGGCACAGATCAAAAAGCCCAACACCGAAATGTATACCCCACCCAAAATAAACATCTCGTAAGTCAACACAAAATTGGGCGGGAACGGCACGATAGGTTTGCCTCCCTTGAGTTGCGAAAAGAAATTGGCTTGTGAACCGGAGATCAAAAAGAACGCCAGCAAACCGCCTGCCAACGCGCCACCCAGGGTGTACCACTGCACATACACCGGCTTGTGACCTAAAAACTCTTCCACCTCCGGATGCTCGATGGGCGATTTCACAATCATGTCTTTATCT
>JANYHX010000018.1 GCA_025362155.1 Gallionella sp.
TTCAGCCCCACTGTAAACCATTGCCGACAGCGCAAAAGATTTTGCCGGATTTAACATTGTTCCTACTTCAATCGTTTTTTGCGAATTCGTGTCTGTCGCCTGATCCCACCCATTGTTGACCCCACCAACCAAGCTGGCTGCGTCAGATATCTTGTAGGTCGCACGTACACCGGTGTGGGCAAACGGAATGGCGTAACCGAACAGAATGGAGCGCGAGAAATTGGTGTCGCCCGTAGTCTTGATTACCTCGGCGCCGGACATGGTGACAAATTTACCTGCGATCACTGTAGTGGCACCGGTGGCATATTGAACATAGGCCTGAGTAAGGTCAAACGACTGGTTAGTCGGGCCAAGGCCGATAGACGCAATAGTGCTGGCATCTTTGCCTAGGGTCAGGTCAACCAAGCCGCCGAAACCCTCCGCAGGCAGCTTAGCAACAGTCAGATCAATAGCCTGCAGGCTGAAGCTATTGTGCGCGTAGTCAAACACGCGGTCGTTGGTGCCACTTGTAAATTGCCCAGTCCCGGCAAGGCGGCTGTAAGAAAAATCAATATCCCCGTTCAGGCTTATTCCCGAGGCATCGAGGACGGACGACAATGTGGGCGCTGCGGGAGCATCCGCTGCACTTGCTAAACCAGGTACCCCCAAAGCAGTCAAGATTAACGCGTTCAAAAATTTGCTTTTCATCATGATGCATTCCTTTATGGTTAGTTAAAAAGCGGGATGAAGAAATCCGCACGGACATAACAGCAGAATATGTGCCAAATATTTTTAATATTATTAAACAATGCATTGAAGAGAGTCTAAAATTTCAGCAGAACCTCCCCGCACCAATTGCAAGCATGCTCACGCCTGTGCGCACCGCTTGAGTGCAGTATGTGGGTCTACAAATGAAACATCGGGGGGGAATGAATTTTGATACACTGACCATTACCTGTTTTTTCGGAGTATGGCCATGATGAACCCCAAGTTTTTTGAAGACATTTCCGCTAAATTAAGTTCGGTCGCAAATAGCGGACCGGCCAAGGACATCGAGAAAAACATGCGCGCTCTGCTCACGCAGGGCTTTGCCAAGCTCGACTTGGTAACGCGTGAAGAATTCGATATTCAAACCCAGGTCTTGACACACACGCGAGAAAAGCTGACCGCTCTTGAATTGCGTGTCGCCGAACTGGAAGCAGAGCGCAACACCCCGGTAGCGAAATAGATGAGCTTGGCTGTACTCTACAGCCGAGCGCTATCCGGAATGGAGGCAGCCCTTGTCACCGTCGAGGTGCACATCGCCAATGGTCTGCCTAACTTCACCATCGTGGGTCTGCCTGAAACCGAAGTCAAAGAAAGCAAAGACCGTGTGCGTGCCGCGCTGCAAAATTGCCAGTTCGATTTTCCTGCACGCCGCATCACTGTCAATCTTGCACCAGCCGATCTGCCCAAAGAAAGCGGGCGGTTTGATCTGCCCATCGCACTCGGCATCCTCGCCGCAACCGGGCAGATACCTTCCGACAAACTTGCTGAATATGAATATGCCGGTGAGCTCGCGCTGACAGGTGAACTGCGCGCAATACGCGGTGCGCTGGCAATGACCTATCGCGCCGTAAACAGCGGCCGTGCTTTCATCCTTCCGCAAGCGAATGCCGCCGAAGCCGCCTTGGTGGAAGACGCCACTGTATATGCCGCACAATCACTGCTGCAAGTAGCGGCGCATCTCACCGGACGAGAATTGATCGCGCCATTTGTCAGCCAGCCGCGGACTATTCATCCGCATTACCCCGACATGCGCGAAGTGAAGGGTCAGACGCAAGCTAAGCGCGCGCTGGAAATCGCCGCCGCTGGCGGACACAGCGTGCTGATGATGGGGCCGCCTGGCACGGGCAAATCCATGCTGGCGGCACGTTTTCCCGGCATCCTGCCGCAGATGTCACAAGCCGAGGCGTTGCAAAGTGCTGCCGTGCAATCCTTGGATGGCGGCTTCGATGTATCGAAATGGAAGACCCGCCCATACCGTGCGCCTCATCACACCGCCTCAGGTGTGGCTCTAGTCGGCGGCGGCAGCAATCCGCGTCCCGGCGAAATTTCCATGGCGCTGCATGGCGTATTGTTTCTCGACGAATTGCCGGAGTTTGATCGCAGTGTGCTGGAAGTGTTGCGCGAACCAATGGAATCGGGACGCATCACTATTTCGCGTGCGGCGCGGCGCGCAGATTTTCCCGCACAATTCCAGTTGATTGCCGCAATGAATCCCTGTCCGTGCGGTTATCACGGCCACTTCAACGGCAAGTGCCGCTGCACGCCGGATCAGATTGTTCGCTACCGCAGCAAGATTTCTGGCCCGCTGCTAGATCGTATTGATATCCAGATCGAAGTGCCCGCTGTGCCGCAGGATGACCTGCTCAACAAGGCGGAGGGCGAAGCCAGTGTTGAGGTTCAAGCACGTGTCGAAATTGCACGCCAACGCCAACTGGCACGTCAGAACAAAGCCAATGCCCAGCTTTCAGTGACTGAAATTGATACCTTGTGCACACCAGACTCGCAAGGCGAAGCGTTGTTAAGACTAGCCATCACGCGGCTCAATCTCTCAGCGCGGGCTTACCATCGTGTACTCAAGGTGGCACGCACCATTGCTGACTTGGCTGACAGCAAAAACATTCTGACGCAACATATCGCAGAGGCAGTGCAGTACCGCAGGATGGATAGACAGGGGTAGAAAAATACCAGGATAAAAGGGATCTAATTGCCCCCGGCTATTCAGTTCGATTCTCAATCGGGGTGCTAATTGTATTGCGAGGGGCTACACCCATGAAAAAATACGTGCTCGCACTATCGAGCGCGATAATGGGAAATTTGTCACTATGAGAATGATGATCGTCGCTGCCATCGTGTCTATAGGAGCAATAAAATAATCAGATAATGTCCAAAAGGAAACAAACGACACGCAGTTGTTGAATAAGATGGAACGAGAGAGCCTCGTGGTGTCTTAGGCGGGACAAACCGTACTGCTTAAGGGCAATCTTGATTGCTGTTACAGGAGCAGTCCTTATTCAGAGCATAACTAATGAGCTAAGAAAAAGTTAAGCCACTTCAAATAATGGCTTGGTAAAGAAAATAAAAATTTGCAATGGTTTTTCTGCTGTGTATCCGATAAATCCTGTCGTCTAAAATTAGCAGGGTGTGTAAAGAGATTTCCTTAAAAGGTAATTTGTAATTTGCTAGAATGCGCCACATTTTTTACCCTTACTATGAATCCACTTACACTAGTTGATGGCGAACACGCCGTGTTACTTATTCACGGCCTGCAGAGCAGCCCTGTTGAAATGCAACCCTTGGCCAAGCGGCTAGCTCAATCTGGGTATACCGTGCATGTACCTCACATATCTGGTTATGGTTACAAACATGGCGACGATGCACATTCCATAACTCATTGGGAAGATTGGCATGCCAAGGTATTAGCCGAGTTTCATGCGCTGAAACAACAGTATAAAACTGTTGCCGTTAGCGGATTGTGTATTGGCGCAGTTCTTTCACTCAGCATCGCTGCGGAACTGGGAGACGAAGTGGCTGGCTTGTCGCTGCTCGCCACTACACTGTATTACGATGGCTGGAGCATTCCATGGTATCGATTCATGCTTCCAATTGGTTATTTCACGCCGTTTCGCTATATCTACAACTATCGTGAGCGCGAGCCTTTTGGCCTCAAGAATGTGCAGTTGCGCAAATGGGTTGCACGCGAAATGAGCCACAAAGATTCTTCGATGGCGGGCGCAGCCAAACTTACCCTGCCTGCGATACATGAAGCAGCGTTGTTGATTAAATCCGTAAAGAAATCTCTGTCTCGCATCACGGCTCCCGCTTTGATCATTCATGCTGTAGATGACGACATATCCACCCCACGTAGTGCACGATTCGTCGCCGCGAACATCGGCTCCAAGATTGTGGAAAGCATTCTGCTACATGACAGCTATCACATGCTTACGATAGACAACGAGCGCGAGGAAGTGGCCGCGGCAACCATCCGTTTTTTCAACAAAAACACACGAAACCAGAACGCCCTCTTGGTGAATCCTGCTACACTACAATTACATCCATGTCGAATAACTTAGATAATGAGTTCCCTACAAACTATTCAACATATGATGGTTGAGCAATTCGATTTTAAACTCGAAGATATAAGTCCTGATACTCAACTAGAGAATCTAGGATTTGATTCTCTCTCAGTTATCGAATTCTTGTTTAGCCTCGAAGATAAGCTGAAGATTAAGCTGCCCGACCAGCGGGTCGAAATCAAGACCGTCGGCGACCTTGCCAATTTTGTCGACAATACCATCGCCGTGCAAAAAGGTTGTTCCGATTAGGTTCTAAATGGCTCGCCGCGTCGTCATTACTGGACTGGGCATTGTCTCCCCCATTGGAAATACACCCACAGAATTCTTCAAAAACCTAATGGCGGGTCACTCCGGCATCAAACTCCTAGAAACCAATTTTATTGAGAAACTCTCCATTCGCATCGGCGCGCCGGTGGAAAATTTCAATCCTCATGATTACTTCACCAAGATGCAACTCATCAGCATTGACCGCTTCAGCCAGTTCGCACTGGTCGCTGCGGAGCAGGCCGTTCAAGATGCGCAACTGAAATTAAGTGTAACGGAGCAAACGCGTGCCGGAGTATGTATGGGCTCCTGTCAGGGCGGGGCAGGCGCGCTCGAAGATGGATACTTTGAAATTTTTCAAAGCCATAATCCGCGCGTCAAACCGCTTACCGTATTGCTCAACATGAACAACGCCGCCGCTTCGCATATTTCAATCAAATATCACTTACAGGGTCCGAATATCACTTATGCCACCGCATGTTCTTCCTCTGCGATTGCTGTGGGTGAAGCATATCGACAAATCAAGCACGGTTATGCGGACGTGATGCTGGCTGGTGGTTCCGAAGCGATGCTAACACTAGGCGCGATGAAAGCTTGGGAAGCATTGCGTACGCTGGCGTTAGAAGACCCGAACGATGCAGCCGCATCCTGCAAACCTTTTTCAAGAAATCGCAGCGGTTTGGTACTCGGAGAAGGCGCGGCCGTGCTGGTACTAGAAGATTCTGAACGCGCGGTCAAACGCAACGCCAAGATTTATGCGGAACTGGCCGGCTATGACTGCTCGTCGGATTCCAGCCACATCACCAAACCGGATGCGGGCGGGCAAAAGCGTACCATGCTCAACGCCTTGCGCGACGCACAAATGCAACCGCAGGATATCCACTACATCAACGCTCACGGCACAGCGACAGTGGCAGGCGACATTCAAGAAACCATAGCGATAAAGCAAGTGTTCGGTGCACATTCGGCACATGTTCCGGTCAGTTCTACCAAATCCATGCACGGGCATCTAATGGGGGCGACCGGCGCAGTAGAATTCATGGCCGCCATACTTGCTTTGCACCATAACGCCATTCCACCGACCATTAACTTGCATGAACCCGATCCGGAATGCGATCTAGATTACGTCCCTAACCAAGGCCGGACAGACGTCAAGCTTAACGCAGTCATGTCTAATTCTTTCGCGTTCGGGGGCAGCAATGCGGTGTTGATTGCCAAACGTTTCCCCTCCTGAGCATTTCCCAAGGGCTTTGGTGGACACTGGCCTTGTTAGCCACGGCGTTTAGAGCCATTACCCGGCGACTCAACTACGCTTGTAGCTGATGCTGATTACAGAATATTTTCCAGACACACTGACCGAGACCCCGGATCGGAATGAATAATGATTGGCTGCTTGGGCCAAACCGCAGGCGTTGTTTCCGGTTACGCACGACATCATTGCTGGAATCCGGTGAGCAAGTAAAAGGTTTTCTGTGCGAGCAACATGCTGTGTCGGATGCCGCAGACATCAGCAGTTTTGGCGGCTGGCGTGCCTATTTGGGCAGCTTGCGCTAGCCCCATGCTAAAATCCGCGCTCATTTTTCAGGCAACACGTCATGACCAGCACGTCCCACCCGCTTGAACAACTGATCCAGCAACGCATCCTGATTCTGGACGGTGCAATGGGCACGATGATTCAGCAGTTCCATCTGACCGAAGAGCACTATCGCGGCATCGCGTTGTATGGTGAATATCCCATGGGTTTTGCAGACAACAACGTCGCGCGCCGTACTTTTGCTGACCACCCTGTAGATGTCAAAGGCAACAACGACCTGCTGCTGCTGACCCAGCCACACATCATCCGCGGCATACATGCAGAATACCTGGCGGCGGGCGCGGACATCCTCGAGACCTGCACATTCAATTCCAGCGCCGCATCGCTGGACGACTACGATATGGTGGATCTGGCCTATGAACTGAATTTTGCCGGAGCGAAATTGGCGCGCGGGGTGTGCGATGAGTTCGAGGCGAAAATACCCAACAAGCCGCGCTTCGTAGCCGGCGTGCTGGGGCCGACTACCAAGACCGCCTCAATCTCGCCGGACGTGAATGACCCGGGTTTCCGCAATATCACTTTCGATGAACTGGTAGCTGGTTACACAGAGGCGATACGCGGCCTGCTGGATGGCGGCGCGGATATTCTGATGGTGGAAACCATATTCGATACACTCAACGCCAAGGCCGCGCTGTTCGCGATCGAACAATATTTCGAGCAGCACAATGTGCGCGTGCCGGTGATGATTTCTGGCACCATCACTGATGCCTCGGGACGCACGCTGTCGGGACAAACTACCGAGGCATTCTGGAATTCGCTGTCGCACGCCAAGCCTTTATCTATCGGTTTGAACTGCGCGTTGGGCGGCGATTTGATGCGGCCTTATGTGGAAGAACTGTCGCGCGTGGCCTCGTGTTATGTGAGCGCGCACCCCAACGCTGGCTTGCCCAATCCGCTGTCGGAAACAGGATATGACGAAACACCTGAATACACCGCCAAAGTAATCAGGGAATTTGCCAGCAGCGGATTCCTGAATATCGCCGGCGGCTGCTGCGGCACTACGCCCGCGCATATCAAGGCAATCGCCGAGGCGCTGAAAGATGTGCCGCCGCGCCGCATTCCTGATATCGAACCGAGATTGCGCCTGTCTGGACTGGAGCCGTTCAACATCGGCGACGATACATTATTCGTCAACGTCGGTGAGCGTACCAACGTCACCGGCTCGAAGATGTTCGCTCGGCTGATCCTGAACGGTGACTATGCTGAGGCGGTCAGCGTGGCGCGCCAGCAGGTGGAGAACGGCGCGCAGATCATCGACATCAACATGGACGAGGCGATGCTGGATTCGCAGGCGGCGATGACCAAGTTCGTTAACCTATTGGCTTCCGAACCAGATATCTCGCGCGTGCCGCTGATGATCGATTCTTCCAAGTGGGACGTGATCGAGGCCGGGCTGAAATGCGTGCAGGGCAAGGCGGTGGTGAACTCAATCAGCCTCAAGGAAGGCGAGGCGTCGTTCATCAAATATGCCCAACTGGTAAGGCGCTATGGCGCCGCAGCGGTGGTGATGGCCTTCGACGAGCAAGGCCAGGCAGATACCTTCAAGCGAAAAACGGAAATATGTAAACGCAGCTATGAGATTCTGGTGCAGCAAGTCGGCTTTCCGCCAGAAGATATTATTTTTGATCCAAACATTTTTGCGATCGCGACCGGCATTGAGGAACATAATAATTATGCGGTAGATTTCATCGAAGCTACGGCATGGATAAAACAGAATCTGCCCTACGCCAAGATCAGCGGTGGGGTGTCCAATGTGTCGTTCTCGTTCCGTGGTAATGATGCGGTGCGCGAAGCGATTCACACCGTGTTCCTGTATCACACCATCAAAGTCGGCATGACGATGGGCATCGTCAACGCCGGGCAGCTGGGCGTGTACGAACAGATTCCGCAAGCATTGCGTGATGCGGTGGAAGATGTGGTGTTGAACCGCAATCCCGGCGCGGGTGCCAAGGATCCGGGTGAAGTCCTGGTTGCGATGGCCGAATCGGTGAAGACAGGCGCGAAGACGCAAGTCGAAGACCTGGAGTGGCGCAAGGGCACGGTTCAGGAGCGTCTCACCCACGCGCTGGTGCGCGGCATCACCAGCTACATCCTTGAGGACACCGAAGAAGCGCGCCTGCAGGCGAAGTTTCCAGTAGAGGTGATCGAAGGCCCGCTGATGATAGGCATGAACGTGGTTGGAGATTTATTCGGCGCGGGCAAAATGTTTTTGCCGCAAGTAGTGAAATCCGCGCGCGTGATGAAACAGGCGGTGGCGCATCTGGTGCCTTACATCGAAGCGGAAAAATTGCGCTCCGGCGACAACAAGCCTAAAGGCAAGATCGTGATGGCGACAGTGAAAGGCGACGTGCACGACATCGGCAAGAACATCGTTACCGTGGTGTTGCAATGCAACAATTTTGAGGTAGTGAACATGGGCGTGATGGTGCCTTGCCAGCAGATACTTGACACCGCGCGCGAACATAGTGCCGACATCATCGGCCTGTCCGGACTGATTACGCCTTCACTGGAAGAGATGGCGCATGTGGCAAAAGAGATGCAACGGCAAGGCTTCAATATCCCGCTGCTGATTGGCGGCGCAACCACATCGCGCATGCACACGGCGGTGAAAATCGAACCCAACTATTTAAGTGGAGCCACGGTGTATGTCACCGATGCCTCGCGCGCGGTAGGCGTTTGCAGCAGCCTGCTCTCCGGCACATTGCGCGACGAATACATTGCGGGCATCAAAACAAATTACGCGCAGGCACGAGAGCAGCATGAAGGCAAGAAAGGCAAGGCGGTGTATGTCACACTCGCCGAAGCACGGGCGCGTGGCGTGAAAACGAATTGGGCAAATTCCAACCCACCCCAGCCCTCCCTTGTCAGGGAGGGGTTTGAGCCATACGCCCCACCCAAACCTTTTCTCACCGGCGTGCACAAGTTCGAAGGCTACCCGCTAGCCAAAATCGCCGAATACATAGACTGGACGCCGTTCTTCCAGGCGTGGGAGCTGGCCGGGCGCTACCCGAAAATATTGCAGGATGAGGTAGTGGGCGAAGAAGCGAGCAAGTTATTCGCTGATGCGCAAGCGATGCTGAAAAAAATCATCAATGAGAAATGGCTTACTGCCAATGCAGTGTTCGGCCTGTTTCCAGCGAACACAGTGAATAGTGACGACATCGAAATCTACACCGACAAATCGCGCAGTAAGGTGGCGATGACCTGGCACAACCTGCGCCAGCAAACTAAAAAACCAGCGGACATTCCGAATTATTGTTTGGCCGATTACATCGCGCCTAAAGAAACCGGCGTGGCCGATTACATCGGCGGATTCGCCGTCACCACCGGCATCGGCATCGATGCGCGTGTCGCGGAATTCGAAAAACAGAACGACGACTACAACGCCATCCTGCTCAAGGCCCTGGCTGATCGCTTGGCCGAGGCCTTTGCCGAATTACTGCATGCCCGTGTGCGCCGCGAATTCTGGGGTTATGCAGCAGGCGAAACCTTGGACAATGACGCGCTGATCGCCGAAAAATATCGCGGCATCCGCCCCGCCCCTGGCTATCCTGCCTGCCCGGAACACAGCGAAAAAGGTCCATTGTTTGAATTGCTGCAAGCGCCACTGAACGCAGGCATCACGATCACCGAAAGCTTTGCGATGCTGCCCACCGCAGCAGTGAGCGGCTTCTACTTTTCGCATCCCCAATCGCAATATTTCGCCACCGGTAAGATAGACAAGGAGCAGGTCACGGATTATGCAAAGCGCAAGGGCTGGACGATGGAAGAGGCTGAGCGGTGGTTGGCGCCAGTAATAAGCTATTGAAAGTTAACGTTTGGTATTTGACCTAACTCCTTTACTAAAGGCATAGCACGCGCTACTCTACGCGTCGCAAAGGTGCAGCTCGGAACAATTTTGTTAATTCACGACTGTCAGTAATCATTTTGGGTCGGAAAATATTGCCGTGAATATACTGCCTTCAAAACTAAAAGACGACGCCATTGTTGAAGCGCTTTGTCAGGTTCAGTTTGTTTCAGCTGATTTACCTGAAGTTATTATTGGTCGTGCGACTGACTTCTGGGTAAAAGCCGGATATATTGCTGAACGCTTGCCGATAGCTGATATTCCAGCCCCAATTCGCCAAGCCGATCCCAACTTGCGTTTCCAACCAACGATTCAGCTAAGAGAAAAACAAGGTCCGAATTTGATTCGAATTGGTGAACGGGCCATTTCCTTTCATGTCGCTGGAGAAAAAAAATATCCTGGTTGGGATAAATTTCGAGAGCAATTGAAAGGGGTAGTAGAAGGTCTGTTTTCTAACATGTCCAGTATCTCAGTAAATAGAATTGGTCTCCGCTATATAAATGCCATTGTCCAAGACAGGCATTTTATTAAAGACATTCACGAATTAGAATTTGAGGTAAGTGTTGGAGGGAAGAAATTAACCGGCCCCGTCAATCTAAATTTTAATGTTTCAGAAAACGCAGCACATATTGTTACTACCCGTTTAGCACATGGTAGTTTTGTGCAAGGTACATTGCCGGCTCAGACTAGCGCCGTAATCGATGTTGAAGTAAGTACGGCGAATGAGTTCTTAGCTAAGAATGCATTAGATGTAATGAGCTGGATAGAGAAAGCACATACCCTTGAGAAGACTGCGTTCTTCGCGCTTATCCCCAACACTGTGCTACAAAAACTGGTGGAGAATTAAATTATGCTTACCTATATTACCGCTATCGCAACAGCAGTTACTCTAACCATTACCCCGGTAATCGTTAGTAAATCAGCACGTGAAAATATTCAAGCAAACAAGGTTACTTGGGCTGAACATGGCATGGCCTTGCATCCAAACATCCAGATTGTCGATGTAATTTCTCTCGCGGGTCAACGTCCCGATTATTTCCTATCTAGAGCAGAACAGGGTGCCTTAAAACGAGCCCTACTTCGCTCTGTCAAAATTATCGAACCTCGCCTTGCGTAACCTTTTCTTTTATGAAAGTCGAGGAGGCAGTTAAACATGTTTTAGGTAGTTCAACAGTTGACGTGGGTCGTTTTTATTCTTCAGGCAAGACTCTCTCTGTAGGAAGAGGAATGTTATATGGCTCTATCATTTTCCCTCTCTTGGATTCAGATATCGGAGTCTTCTTAACGGCTGAAGGACAGGGTTACATTTTGACTCACGAGTGTGATGTGGATGAAAATAACAACAAGCTGTTCAACACCGATGTATTGATTTGCCCGATTATTCCCCTCCAGGTTGTTGTTGAAGAGCTAGCACAGGATCTTACCCAAGCCCAACTCATAAGTTTCCTAACAAATCTTGGGGCGCGGAAAATTTCCAGGCTTGTGTATTTACCGACCCTTGCGAGTAGCCTGGAATATGGTGGGGTTCTATATTTAAATCAAATAACAAATACGCCAGTAAATCTTTTTCATAATGGGCATGCCCACTCAATTGGGGCATTAACCGGTTATGGATTAACCGTCGTTGACTACTCCATAGAGAATCATTTGCTTCGCCCCAAAGCAGATCGCTTAGCACTAATGCCGCCAGATTTTCAAACGCGAAGTTAGTCTAATCAAGGTGGGCGCAACGTACTAACCTTGCCAAATCTATAAACACTTGGAGAAACGAATGATTAAACGTGCGATATATTTACCGCTGGCAATGTTGTTTACCGCCGGCATCTTTTCAATCACCGCGTGCTCTGAACAGGCCGCACCAACCAAACCAATGGAGAATGGCAACATGACTGAATTGATCAAGACCGATGTAAAACTGGGCACAGGCGACGTAGCGACGGCGGGCAAAAACGTGTCGGTGCATTACACCGGCTGGCTGTACGATGCGGCGGTGCCCGATCATCACGGCAAAAAGTTTGACAGCTCACGCGACCGCAATGAGCCATTTGAATTTCCGCTGGGCGGTGGCCGTGTCATCAAAGGCTGGGATGTCGGTGTGGAGGGCATGAAGATCGGCGGGCAGCGCACGTTGATCATTCCAGCCAGCATGGGCTATGGGGCACGCGGTGCGGGCGGAGCCATCCCGCCGAATGCGACGCTGGTGTTTGATGTGGAATTACTTGGAGTTCGTTAAAAGCGGCGATTCCAGGGCGTGAGCATGAGTCAATCACAACACATACACATTCTGGGCATCTGCGGCACGTTCATGGGCGGCATCGCGGCCATTGCCAAGCAGGCAGGCTTCCGCGTTACGGGTTGCGACGCCAATGTGTATCCGCCGATGAGCACGCAACTGGAAGCCCAAGGCATAGAACTGATCGAAGGTTTTGGCGTGGAGCAACTTGAACTCAAGCCGGATGCGTTCGTAATCGGCAATGTGGTATCGCGCGGCAATCCGTTAATGGAGGAAATTCTCAACCGTAACCTCCCTTACATCTCCGGCCCGCAATGGCTGGCCGATACCCTGTTGCGAGACAAGTGGGTACTGGCCGTGGCTGGCACGCACGGCAAGACCACCACCAGTGCGATGCTGGCGTGGATATTGGAATACGCTGCGCTTACCCCCGGTTTTCTGATTGGCGGCGTGCCGGAAAACTTCGGCATTTCCGCGCGCCTCACTGACTCACTATTTTTCGTCATCGAAGCGGACGAATACGACACCGCCTTTTTCGACAAACGCTCCAAGTTCGTGCACTACCATCCGCGCACCGCGATACTCAATAATCTTGAGTTCGATCATGCCGATATTTTTGGTGACCTCACGGCGATAGAAACGCAGTTCCATCATCTGATACGCACTGTGCCGGGTAATGGCCTGATCGTCAGCAATGGCCGTGAGGACTCGCTGGATCGGGTATTGCAGCGCGGATGCTGGACGCCGGTGGAGCGTTTTGGTGGAGACGATGGCTGGCAGATCGATGCCAAAAACCGCGTGACCTTGAATGGGGTTGCACAAGGTATGCTGAATTGGGAATTGCTCGGTGAACATAATCGTCACAATGCGCTCGCCGCGCTCGCCGCTGCACGCCATGCAGGTGTGCCCATCGCACAGGGCTTGGCAGCATTAAGCAAATTCAAGAACGTAAAGCGGCGCATGGAAGTGCGCGGCATCGTTAAAGGTATTACTGTTTATGATGATTTTGCGCACCACCCCACCGCTATCGCAACCACGGTCGCAGGACTGCGGCAAAAGATCGGCAGCGCTCGGATACTGGCGGTACTGGAACCGCGCTCCAACACGATGAAGTTGGGCGTAATGAAGGATGCGCTACCCGGCAGCCTGAAGGACGCTGACCTGGTGTTCTGCTACGCTGGCAACCTCGACTGGGATGCGCACGGCGCGCTGGCCCCGTTGGGCAGCAAGGCGATCGTCGAGGATGATCTGGGTGTGCTGATCGGGAAGATCAACGCCGCCGCGAGACCCGGTGACCACATCCTGGTGATGAGCAACGGCGGCTTCGGCGGGATACACGAGAAGCTACTGAAGCGTCTGGCGTAGAATCCTCACGCAAGCCTAGTGCGCAATTCTTCATAGACATCATCCCTTGATGCGACCGACAAGATGGTCAACTGACGCTTCATATCATTGACGTGGTAGATGAGGCGAAACTGCGGAGTGGTGATTTTGATCTTGTAGCAATCTGGTAATTCGCGCAGAGCATCTTTCACCACGCGCGGGTGCTTGAGCCGTTCTTTGGCAAGCTTTTCTTTGAAGCGGCGCTTGATGCTGCCGTCCAATTTACCCCATTCCTTCTCGGCACCAGGATGAATGGCCAGTTCGTAAGCTGCTTTAATCATGTCTTATCTTTCCGCCAACTAATAACCTGATAGAATGTTAGCGCTCACTATCTTTGTTGTCAAGTGCGAATAAGGTATGGTTAAAGGACTGTTGGTTTCCAGCTATCATTATTAGGTTGATAGAAAAATAGTATCTTGTCTATGAGCAGCCATTTCTGAGGAAACAGATGCAACTCGCAGTTTCAGAGTTCATCTATTTTGATTTTACGAGCTTTATTTAGAGTGGCAAGTCGCTCTTTCGCACGGTTCTCGGCAATGCGGTCGGCGATGGAATCCAACATGGCTTCCATCATCTTGGGCGAGATAATGTAACCCGCAGGTTTGTTGTGATTGAGGATGGCGACCGCTTGGTCTTCATCTTCCGCGCGCTTGAGGATGCGTGTGGGCGACTCGCGCAACTCGGTAACTCCGATAGTGATTCCAGCATGAATAGTGTTCATGAATCTGTCCTGAATAATGTACGCCAGCAGTATGGTGGATTACGCTGCGCTGGTCAACTGAAAGTAGGGGGCGTAAGACCTTACCCCCTACGGTTCCTGATTGTCCAGACCCAACTCCTGCACCTTGCGCGTCAAAGTATTACGCCCGATACCCAGCAAAGTAGCTGCTTCGATGCGTCGACCGCCGGTGTGATGCAAGGCCTGCGAAATCAGGGTGCGTTCGAATTGCGCGGTGAGGGTATCCATGATGCGTTCATCGCCACGCTGCAAGGCCAGAGCCGCATGTTGCGCCAACACTGCACACCAATCCCCGCCTATCGTCGTGCTCAAGGTGGGTTCGCTACGCCACTCTGGCGGCAGGTCGGCAATTTCGACAATTTGCGAGGGGGTCATGACTGTCACCCAATGACAGAGGTTTTCCAGTTGCCTGACGTTACCTTGAAAATCCTGCCCGCCAAGATGTTGCAGCGTCGCCTCACTAAATTGTTTTTGCTCCACGGATAATTCGCCCGCGCTCTTTTGCAAAAAATATTTTGCCAGCAGCGGAATGTCTTCGCGACGTTCACGTAACGGCGGGAGGCGCAGCCGTATCACATTCAAACGATGGAATAGATCTTCGCGGAACAGACCCTGCTTGACACGCTCATCAAGATTTTGGTGGGTCGCGGTGATGATGCGCACATTGGCCTTGATCGGCTGATGTCCACCGACACGATAGAAGTTTCCATCTGACAATACACGCAGCAAGCGAGTTTGCAAATCTGCGGGCATATCGCCGATTTCATCCAGAAATAGCGTGCCACCCTCGGCCTGCTCAAAACGTCCGCGTCGGGTCGCCGCAGCGCCGGTGAAGGCACCGCGTTCATGGCCAAACAATTCCGACTCGAGCAAATCCTTGGGAATCGCGGCGGTATTGATGGCAATGAACGGCTTGTCGGCGCGCGGGCTGTGGCGGTGCAATGCCCGGGCGACCAGCTCTTTGCCGGTGCCTGATTCGCCATTGATCAGGACGGTGGCATGGGATTGTGACAACCTGCCGATAGCGCGAAAAACTTCCTGCATTGCTGGTGCCTGACCGAGAATGTCGGCAGCCACTTCAACCTGCTCGGCTTCGCCCGACTTGCGTCCGCTTTGTTCCAGCGCGCGTCGTATCAGTTCTACCGCATGGTTGATGTCGAACGGCTTGGGCAGATATTCAAATGCGCCACCTTGAAACGCTGCCACGGCACTTTCCAGATCAGAATAAGCCGTCATGATAATGACCGGAATGAGCGGATAGCGCAGGTGCAGCGTCTGCAAAAAATCCAGCCCCGAACTGCCCGGCATGCGAATATCACTGACGACCACCTGTGGCACGTCATTAGTCAATGCCCGCAATGCATCGTTTGCCGACGCAAAGCTTTTGAACTCGATGTCTTCACGAGTCAGCGACTTTTCCAATACCCAGCGGATGGAACGGTCATCGTCAATAATCCAAACAGCTTTCATGGACACCTCTATAAATTTATTTGTCGGGCGAACCGCAGTGTCGCGTGCTCGCTCATTCCTCGTCTATCAATTCGATATGTCTCGTCATTCGCTGATAAAACTACTAGCCATTCGATTAAGCCCGCAAGCGGGCAAGTCGCTGGTTATGCGCGGCTCCTTGCGCTTCATCCCGACAAATAATTTCTAAAGGTGTCCATTGCTTTCCACGGTCAAGGAAGCGGTAACAGCACGGTAAAACACGTGCGCCCAGGTTCGCTGTCAAATTCAATCATGCCATGGTGCTGGCTGACAAAATCCTGTGCAAGAGTCAAACCTAAACCATGCCCATCAGCACGTCCCGATACTAGCGGATAGAAAATTTTGTCCTGCAACTCCGGTGGAATACCGGGACCGTTATCAATAACCTGCACCGATACGGCCAGGCGATGGCGGCGTTTGATCAGGGTCAGCTGGCGTGCAATACGGGTACGCAAAACAATCAGTCCATTGCCTTCCATTGCCTGCGCCGCATTGCGCACGATATTGAGCATGACTTGTATCAATTGTTCTTTATCACCCACCAGCGCGGGCAGGCTGATATCGTAGTCACGTCGTATCAGTAAGCCTTCCGGCATTTCTGCCAGCACCACGCTGCGCACACGTTCCAAGACTTCATGGATATTGAGTGCGTTATAGTGCGTCGCATTTTGTGGGGTCAGCAGTTTTTCCATCAGTGAGCGCAAACGATCCGCTTCTTGAATGATGACCTGAGTGTATTCTCGCAACCCGGGTTTTTCCAATTCCTGTTCAAGTAGTTGCGCTGCACCACGTATTCCGCCGAGCGGGTTTTTAATCTCGTGCGCAAGGTTACGCAGCAGCAAGCGGCTGGCCTGAGTCTGATCGAGCATCTGTTCTTCGCGTGCCAATTTCAGCGGCCTGTCCATAGGATGAAATTCCAGCAACAAATAACTTTTGCTAAATTGCAGCGGCGTTGCCGCGCACCTCAAATGCAACTTGCTGTGCGCATGGGTACCCAGCGTCAGATCATGCTCGATATAACTGGCATTGTTGTGTACCGCTTGCTGCATCGCGCTGGCCAGTTGTTCGGTATAGGTAAATACTTGCTGCAGCGGAAGACCATACAGATTATTGGCGCTGACATCGAACAGATATTCTGCGGCAGGATTAATGTAAGCGATACGCGATTCGTCATCCAGCAGGATAACCGCAGTCGCCAGGTACTCCATAGTAAGGTAGGGAAATTCAGGCATACAGGATACTCAGCAGAAAGCATGCCAATAAAAAAGCCTGCCGATAAAAAAAGTAAACAATGCCTGGCACTATTATTTTGCTAATTTGGATAGCTCTGTTTTGAGGGCTTCAATATTCTGTGTATGCAGATCGACCTGTTCCTGGAGCGGTTTGATCCTCTCTTCATACTGTGCGACATTTCGATAAGTGCGACCATCGCCGCCCTTAAAAACTTCTGGATTGGCTTCACCTTCGGTCAAATTTTGCTGCGCCTCTTCAAGCAACTTCTCCTCAGCATTCAACTCATCCTGAAGTATTTTGCGTCGGGTATCATCCCGCCCTCTTTGCGTTTTATTATCTACCTTGGGAAAGCTTTCGGAGGCGCGCCTGCCGGGCGGCATCATGGTCGGCAGAGGTTCCAGAATCAGCTTTTTGCCTCCCTTGATGGGGGAGCTTGAATAAGTAACATGCCCATCCCGATCCACTGCCTTGTAAATTTCGGCTTGCGCCTCTATCGGCCAAATATAGAATAAGGCAGATGACAAAATAGATAATACGGCAAACCCGTAGCCCAGTTTCATGTTCATTATTCCCAAGAATATAGCGCAGCAAGTATAGGACAAGCGCTGGACACAAACAAATAATTGCAGTGCAAAAACAAAACGGGGCGTAAGCCCCGTTTGTCATCTTTGCCCTTTATGTTCAGAACAAACTTCTATTTCTTTGTTGCTAAAACTAGATGCTGTAATACATATCGAACTCGACCGGATGAGTGGTCATGCGCAGACGTGTTACCTCATCCATTTTTAATGCGATATAGGCATCGATAAAGTCATTGGAAAACACCCCGCCGCGAGTCAGAAACTCACGATCCTTATCCAGGCTGGCCAAAGCTTCATCCAATGAACTGCACACGGTTGGAATCTTGGCATCTTCTTCCGGCGTCAAGTCATATAAATTTTTATCAGCCGGGTCGCCGGGATGAATCTTGTTTTGGATACCGTCCAAACCCGCCATCATCAAGGCTGTAAAACACAAATAAGGATTGGCAGTGGGGTCAGGGAAACGCGTTTCGATACGACGCGCCTTTTCGCTGGGCACATGCGGAATGCGAATCGAGGCAGAACGATTCTTGGCTGAATAAGCCAGCTTGGTCGGTGCTTCATAATGCGGTACCAGGCGCTTGTATGAATTGGTACCGGGATTGGTAATCGCGTTCAGTGCTTTGGCATGTTTGATAATCCCGCCGATGTAGTAAAGCGCCAGCTCCGACAGGCCGGCATAACCATTCCCGGCAAACAAATTTTTACCGCCCTTCCAGATGGATTGGTGCACGTGCATCCCCGAGCCATTGTCACCCACGATAGGTTTAGGCATGAAGGTTGCCGTCTTGCCATATTGATGCGCTACGTTATGCACCACATATTTCAACACCTGGGTTTGGTCAGCGCGACGCACCAGTGTATTGAACTTGGTGCCGATTTCGCATTGACCGGCCGTCGCCACTTCGTGGTGGTGCACCTCGACTTCGATGCCGATATCTTCCAAAGCCAGGCACATCGCGGCTCGGATGTCGTTCAGACTGTCGACTGGCGGAACCGGAAAGTACCCACCTTTGACCCCGGGACGATGACCCGTATTGCCGCCATCAAATTTTTCTGCGGAAGACCATGCGGCCTCTTCGGAGTTGATCTTGACGAAGCAACCGGACATATCAACTTGCCAGTTCACTGAATCAAAAATGAAGAATTCCGGTTCCGGGCCAAAGTAAGCGGTATCGCCGATTCCGGTGGATTTCAAATAAGCCTCGGCACGCTTCGCGATGGAGCGCGGATCACGATCATAGCCTTTGCCGTCAGTCGGCTCGATCACATCACAGGTAATTACCAGGGTGTTCTCATCCATGAATGGATCAAGAAATGCGGTGGTTGGATCTGGCATTAACAGCATGTCTGAGGCTTGAATGCCTTTCCAGCCAGCGATGGAAGAGCCATCAAACGCATGACCATCTTCAAATTTTTCCATTCCCACATACTTGGCCGGCACGCCCACATGCTGTTCTTTGCCCCGCGTATCGGTAAAACGGAAATCCACGAATTTAACTTCGCGATCCTTAATCATCTGTAACACATCATGCGCCGACATCGACATAACCTTCTCCCCCAAACATCAATTAAATAAAATAAAGCTACCCTTAAAGATTTCCAAATATAACAGCCAGGATTCCGATGCAGAAAGTGTGCCACGCACTGTTTGCATAGCAGACTGCCATTGTGCCATAAGCCTGTGACTCAGCACACCAAAAAATTGCACCTAAAGCGGGCGTGCCAAGAGGTTGCCGCACTAAGTTTGTGCATGGCTATGATGGATCTGTATATTCCGAAAAATTTGGCCTTCACTAACCAATTCGTTGCAGCGTGCCTGCAATTTATCCGCCCGCTGAGCAGTTTGCTGGTCAAGCAGATAGATTTCAGCCTCAACCTTGCCATCCAGATAATGAAATACCACGCGACTTTCCAATAAATCCGGCTCTTCCAATTGCTCCGCCAGATGTGCCAGCAATCCCGGGCGGCTGGGCAAATGCGCATTGGGCTTGGCTTGCATATCATCTTCGGGATCGATATGCACCATGACATCCATGACATGATGATTCTTGAGCACCGCGTGGCGCGCTGATTCGGCAATGTAATGGCCTTCTGAAACGCTGATCTTCGGGTCGACCAGGATATGCGCATCAACCAATGCGTTGTCCGCCATCTTGCGGGTGCGCAGATCGTGCAAGCCGCGCACGCCGGGAATATCCAGCAAGGTTTGCCGGATTGCCTCCACTTCTTCGGCATCAAGTCCGGTATCAATGAGCTCAGCCAGTGCTTCCAGAGCCAGTTTGCCACCCATATGAGCGATCATTACACCGACCACTGCGGCGGCCACCAGGTCGAGAAAAGTATAGCCCAGCAGATTGCCCGCGACGCCAAGGATAACGACGAAGGAGGACGCCGCATCCGAGCGCGCATGCCACGCGTTGGCTACCAGCATTTGCGAGCGCACCCGTTTGGCCACCGCTAACATGTAGCGGAACATGCCCTCTTTGGCTACCAATGCCAAAATTGCGATGGCAAGGGCAGGCGAACTCACTGCCTGTAATGCCTCCGGATGTTGCAATCGCATCGCGGCTGTCACAAGTAACCCGCCCCCCAGTAACGCAAGGAACACTCCAAGAATTAGTGTCGCAGCAGTTTCTATGCGCGCATGGCCATAAGGATGCTCGGCATCGGCTTGCTGATTGCCATGTCGATTGGCATATAACACCAACACATCGGAAAACAGGTCTGAGAGTGAATGCAGGCCATCAGCCATCAACGCCTGTGAATGCGCAAAAAATCCGCCCACTACCTGCAACATCGTCAATAACACATTAATGGCGATGCTCACCCAGGTGCTCTTTTGCGCTGCGGCAAAACGCTCCGGGTGTATCGGTTCAAAAGCCCCGATGGTGGCCTGTGGTTGATGTGAATGGGAATGATTTTTCATGTCGCTTGCGTTAGTATGCATTTATGTTGCGCAGCATATCACCTGTGCCCACTTCGTTAAACTTGCTGAGAAGCTAGGTATTATCATGGGGAAAATTACTGAGATTCTGCAAGCTGCGCAACGACGCGCCAAAGAATTGAGTCTGCCCTATGAGGGCGCGCTCTACCCGGGTGAAGCTTATGAAATCCAGCAGTCCGCCCCCGGGGCCACATTGGTGGATGTGCGCAGCCAGGCTGAACTGGATTGGGTAGGCGGCGTGCCCGGAGCCAAAGTAATCGAATGGGCGGCCTATCCCGGCATGAAACCCAATCCGCATTTCTTGGCTCAACTGGAACAACAGGTGGACCCGGAATCATTGGTCATATTTTTTTGCCGCAGCGGCGTGCGTTCGCACCATGCGGCTGCCGCCGCTACAAAAGCTGGTTATAACGATTGCTACAATATGCTGGAAGGCTTTGAGGGCGAGAAGGACGACAGTAAACATCGCAATACTATAGGTGGATGGCGGGCTGCCAGGCTACCGTGGGAACAGCGTTAGCAGTCTTTTCGATATAACTGGCGGCTAATCCCGATAATCAATACTCCCTATAATCAATACTGAGGGGCGCATGGTCTGAAAAACGTTGCGTTTTATAAATGCTGGCCGCTTCAGCGCGTGCTGCGATACCCGGCGTAGCGATCTGGTAATCAATACGCCATCCGACATTTTTGGCCCACGCCTGGCCGCGATTCGACCACCAGGTATAGGCTTCCAGCTCGGGGTGAACGAGGCGAAAAACATCGGCAAAGCCAACTTCATCGAATAACGCTGTCAGCCAGGCTCGTTCCTCGGGCAAAAATCCGGAATTCTTTTTATTGCCGCGCCAATTTTTCAGATCAATTTCCTTGTGGGCGATATTCCAGTCACCGCATATCACCACCTGGCGTCCGCTAGCATAGAGTTCACGCAGATGGGGTAGAAAGGCGGCCATGAATTTGAACTTGACTGCCTGGCGTTCTTCCCCGCTGGAACCGGAAGGCAGATAAACCGATACCACACTGAAGCCAGCAAAATCCGCACATAGATAACGCCCTTCGACATCAAACTCGGCAATGCCCAAGCCCATTATTACCTGTTGCGGCTGTTGCCGGCAGTAGAGGCCCACGCCGCTATAGCCCTTTTTATCCGCATAATGAAAATAGCCCCGATACCCTGCCGGCGCAAGCATTTGCGCGGTCATGTCGGCTGCTTGTGCCTTAAGCTCCTGCAGGCAAATGATGTCGGCATTTTGTTGTGCAAGCCATTCATAAAAGCCTTTGCTGGCAGCAGAACGAATACCGTTAAGGTTTACCGAAATAATGCGCATGAAAAAATTATGGGAGTCACGAGCCTGCCATTATAATAAGAGTCATCCTCGCCACCTATAGAAATGTATGTCCAATTTCAGACAAGATTTCATCCGCTTTGCCGTACAACAAAACGTGTTGTGCTTCGGCGAGTTTCAAACCAAGGCTGGGCGTTTGTCGCCGTATTTTTTTAATGCCGGCTTGTTTAATGACGGCGCGTCCTTAAGAAATCTGTCGCAGTTTTATGCTCAAGCAATCCTTGCTTCCGAACTAACCTTCGACATGCTGTTCGGCCCGGCCTACAAAGGGATTCCGCTGGTTGCCGGAACCGCCATGGCATTGGCCGAGCAAGGCAGAAATGTGTCGTATTGCTACAACCGCAAAGAAGCCAAAGATCATGGCGAAGGCGGCGCCACCGTAGGAGCAAAGTTGCAGGGCCGCGTGCTGATTATTGATGACGTGATCTCTGCCGGTACTTCAGTGAGTGAATCCATTGAATTGATTTGTGCAGCCGGCGCGCAGCCCTGCGGAGTCGTGATCGCACTGGATCGCATGGAACGGGGACAAACCGAAGGGGGCCCCAGTGAACTTTCTGCGGTGCAGGAAGTACAACGCAACTATGATATTCCGGTAATATCTATAGCCACGCTGGATGATTTGCTGGGCTATTTACGGGACGAGGGGGGGAAAGTCCACAGTCTCGGCGCCGTTCAATCCTATCGAGACCGTTATGGAGTAAAAAATGGGTAATAAATTAAAATTGTGCGTTGCACTTATCACTGGCATAACCTTTAGCTTGCCTGTTGCGGCCAAGCTATACAAATGGGTAGATGACAAAGGCACGACCCATTATGGCGAAACAATTCCTCCAGAATATGCCGATAAAGATCGCGTGGAGTTGAACCAGGCAGGACACGTAATAAAAAATGAAGAGGTGGTTACTCCCGAACGGCGCCGCGCCAAGGAACTGGAGGATGCCAAAAAACGCGACGACGACAACGTGGTACTTGAACAAAGACGCCATGACAGAACCCTGCTTAATACTTATAGTAACGTGAAGGAAATTGATCAGGCGCGTCTTCGTAGCGTGCAACAGATTGATGCCAGTATCAATGTTCTCAACTCCTATATCAAGACTGCGAACGACAATTTGTTGGGCTTGCAAAAGGAAGCAGACGGCTACACCAATGCAAACAGAAAAATCCCCGCTTCCCTGGAAGAAGATTTGCAGGAGGCTGAGGCACGCTTGGCCAAGTTGCAACATGATGCAGAAAAACCCAACGCAGAAAAGGCCGCACTGGAAGCGCGCTTTGCGGCCGACAAGGCGCGCTACATGGATCTGACCGGAAAAAAATAATTGCCCACGAAGTGGTTTCTCAAAAGATTATTATGAACATAATTGTTGGCCAGTAGGAGGCGCCCTATGAAAGCACCTGTACGCATTACCATTACCGGTGCTGCCGGGCAAATCGGCTATGCAGTCCTGTTCCGTATTGCCAATGGCGACATGCTGGGTCCCGAGCAACCTGTCATTCTGCAATTGCTGGATTTGCCGCAGGCGCAGCAAATGTTGCGCGGCGTCAGGATGGAACTGGAAGATTGTGCCTTTTCCCTGTTGCAACAAGTCACCATTACGGATGATCCGAAAATTGCTTTCCAGGATACCGAGATTGCCATACTGATAGGCGCGCGTCCGCGCAGCAAAGGGATGGAACGCAAAGACCTGATCGAAGCCAATGGCGCAATTTTCTCCGAACAAGGCAAGTTGCTAAACCAATATGCGGCGCGCCACGTAAAGGTTTTGGTAGTGGGTAATCCCGCCAACACCAACGCGCTGATCGCGATGAAGAACGCTCCTGATTTGGAGCCACGCAATTTTAGCGCGATGATGCGACTCGACCATAATCGCGCTATTGCCCAAATTGCGCTCAAGCTGTTTCAGCCTATCCGGGATATCAAAAAGATGGTCATCTGGGGAAATCATTCCGGTACCCAATACCCCGATCTCGACCACGCTGAAATTCGCGGTCGACTGGTACGCGATATCCTGACATATCAACGGGAAAATGAGACCAGCGTGGGCCAAGAGTGGATTGAGCGCGAATTTATCCCTACGGTACAAAATCGAGGGGCGGCGGTCATCGAGGCACGCGGGCTATCCAGCGCCGCAAGTGCGGCAAACGCAGCCGTTGCCCATATGCACGACTGGATGCTCAGCTCACATCACAATGACTGGGTAACGATGAGCGTGCCATCTGATGGCAGTTATGGCATTCCCGAGGGCGTAATTTATGGCTTCCCGGTTACCTGCAAACAGGGTCTTTATCAGATCGTGCAGGGACTGGGTATCAGCGCATTAGGACGCAAGCATATGGAAGAGAGCTATCGCGAACTGATTGAAGAACGTGAACACGTTAAACATTTGTTGCGATAACTTTTCGATGAACGAAAAACTTTTACATTTGCTGAGTGGCCAGGAAGAACTCTATCCATTGAACCTGGAAGAGAAGTATCTGCGTATATTGACGCGTATCGTTGAGCTGTGGGACAGCAAGGAAATTGATGATTATTTTAACGACCTGACCATCGATAATCGTGGTGGCACCCGGCAGGGATTTCCTCCGGAGGTAGCATCCGAAATTTTTGCATTAAGCATGGCTCACGCCAAAATACGTCTCCAGCAACAGCAAGCCGCCGCAGGGGCGACCCTTTGGGGTGATGTTGAAGCATCCAAAAAAGCCGCTATCGAACAACAAGGCTATGCTTTTTC
>JANYHX010000023.1 GCA_025362155.1 Gallionella sp.
ATGTAACCGACATAACCCAGCACCAGCATATCCAGCAAAAACAGGTAGAACTGCACGCGAAAAACCGGGCGGTAGTGTGCCCCGCCGGGAATGCGGGAGCGATCCAGAAAAGGCATGAAAGCAAACATCATCACTGACAAACCCATCGCAACTACACCGCCAACCATATTCGGCACTGAGCGCAAAATCGCATAGAACGGCAAAAAATACCATTCCGGGACAATATGATTCGGGGTTTGCATAGGATTGGCCGGAATATTATTGGCAGGCTCAATCAGCCGATCCGGAAAAAAGAACACAAAGATGAAATACACAATCAGGAATATTCCCAGCCCGAATAAATCCTTGCTGGTGAAATAGGGATGAAAGGGAATATTGTCCTTGGCTGCCAGATCAATGCCACTTGGATTGCTGCTCTTGACGGTATGCAGCGCGACCAGATGCACCACTACTGCGCCGATGATTAAAAATGGAAATAAATAATGCAGCGCGAAAAAGCGCGTCAGCGTTGCGTCGCCCACGGTGTAGTCACCGCGCAGCCAGATCACCACTTGCTCGCCAACAAACGGGGTAGCGCGGAACAAATTGGTAATCACGGTCGCGCCCCAGAACGACATTTGACCCCACGGCAACAAATAGCCCATGAATGCGGTTGCCATCAGCAACAGCAGCAAGCCCTGTCCAGTCCACCACATTAACTCACGTGGCGCACGATATGATCCGTAATAGAACGTGCGCGCCATATGGACATAGATCACCAGAAAAAACGCCGACGCGCCGGTGGAATGCATGTAACGCAACAGCCATCCGTAGTTCACATCGCGCATGATGTGCTGGATGGAGTCAAACGACAGCGCGACATCCGCTTTGTAGTGCATAGCCAAAAAGATGCCGGTGACTACCTGCAGCATCAGCACGAAGCCAGCGAGAAATCCAAAATTCCACCAATAGCTCAAATTGCGCGGTGTCGGGTAGTCAGCTAATCCACTCTTGATAAAACTGGTGAGCGGGAAACGCTGGTCTATCCATTTAACAATTGGCCATTTCATGATTCCATTTTTCATGGTCAGCTCCTAAGCTTCGCCGATAACGATTTTGTCTGCGGCAACAAACCGGTAGGGTGGCACTTCCAGATTTTTCGGCGCGGGCCCACGCAGGACCCGGCCGCTGTCGTCATATTGGCTGCCATGGCAATGGCATGTCCAACCCGGACCCTCTTTGTTCGGCACACAACCCATATGCGTGCAGACACCTACCACGACCAGCCACTCCGGCTGTTTGACGCGCTTTTGGTCGGGCTCCGGATCGAGTCCCCCGTTGGAAGCTTCCATCTCCTTGATCTGTTCCGGAGTACGCCGCAGAACAAACACTGGTTTACCTTGCCAAGCCACGGTTCGCATATCACCGGGGTTCATCCCGGACAGGGAAAATTCTGTTGTCGCCTTGGCCAGTACGTCCGAGCTTGGATTCATGCTGGCGACAAAAGGCAGGCACGCCGCAGCTACGCCCGCACCACCCACGACAGAGGTCACTTTGATTAAAAAATCGCGGCGATTCGAATCATCTAAAGTATTGTTCTCAGCCATTGCTATCTCCAGATCAATATACGGTTACTTGACAGGGTCAAAGCCAGGATCAACCCCGGGATCAAACCACGATAATTTCTCCCTGAGCGTGACTACCCCGCCAACAATAATCAAAGTCGGGGCGTGAAGTGCTGCAACATGTGCATTTGCGGGCAGGGTCGCAAGCGTTCCGGTAATGACCCGTTGATTTTGTGTAGTGCCTTGTTGCACGATTGCAACAGGAGTATCAGCTGACAATCCATGAGCTATCAGTTCGGCACATAACATAGCCAGTCCGGGGAGACCCATATAGACGACTATAGTTTGTTTCGGGCGGGCTAACGCATTCCAGTCGAGATTCATGCTGCCGTCCTGTAAGTGGCCAGTCACAAAAATGCAGGATTGCGCATGATCGCGGTGGGTCAGCGGAATGCCAGCATAGGCAGCAACGCCGGACGCTGCGGTGATGCCCGGTACCACTTGAAACATGATGCCGTGTTCAGCCAGTGTCTCGATTTCTTCGCCACCACGGCCAAAAATAAAGGGATCGCCGCCCTTCAGACGGAGCACGCGCTTACCTTCTTTGGCCAGGCGCACCAGCAACTCATTAATCTCTTCCTGCGGCATGGCATGTTCGGCACGCTTTTTACCCGCATAAATTCGGGTCGCATCGCGCCGCGTCATCTCAAGTATCGGCTTGGACACCAGGTTGTCATACACTACTACATCGGCCTTCTGCATCAGGCGCAAGGCACGAAAGGTCAGTAAATCCGGATCTCCGGGACCGGCACCGACCAGATACACTTCGCCGTGCGGGATGTCGTGCTCATTCGCCAACATCTGTTGCAACAACATTTCCGCACTGCTTTCATCGCCGCTTAATACCTTTTCGGCTACTACGCCTTCCAGCGCGTTCTCCCAAAATATGCGCCGTTGCGCGGGAGCAGTGATGCGCAGTTTAACTATCTCACGGAAGCGCTCTGCAAATTTCGCCAGGCGGCTGTAATTCTGCGGGATTATCGCCTCCAGTTTGCTGCGCATCATGCGAGCCAGCACCGGTGACGCGCCACCGGTGGAGAATGCCACCATCAGCGGAGAACGATCAAGAATAGCGGGCATGATGAAGCTGCATAGGGTGGGATCGTCCACCACATTCACCGGAATGTTGCGTGCGTGTGCCACTTCCGAGACTTGCCTGTTGATGCTGCGGTCATTGGTCGCCGCGATGACCAAAGTCATATCATCAAGGTGCTGCGCTTCGAAATTTGCGAGGATGGTTTCGACGCGCCGTGCGAGTACAGGGTCGATCTGCGGTGCCACCACCAAAACCTCCGCACCCGCTGCCAACAGCACCTCCGCCTTGCGCTTGGCAACTTCGCCGCCACCGACCACAAGACAACGCCTTCCTTTGAGGTTTAAAAAAATGGGCAGGAAGTCCATATTATTTAGCCAGGATTATTGCGACTATTGACCATAATTATTGAATAGCTTTCAAGATCAGAGGCAACAACTCTTGCGGCAGCTGAAGCTGATTGGAAAGCGCAAACTCATGCGCATGCAGCGACATCTTCTTCCATATTTTGCGGATGATTTGCAGCCATTTCGCTTCATCATACTCGGGGTGTTGCGCAGCAAATCCGGCCATATAATGTTCGAGGAATACCAGATTGGCGACATCTTCCATCAACTGAGTCTCAGGATTGACCTTCAATCCTTTTTTGCTGACTATGGTTTTGACGCGGTCGATCATTTCGGCGTCATAACCCAATTCCTGCATGATGCGCCCGGCAGTCTCTGCGTGAAATTTATATAGCCCGGTTCGCCATTGCAGATAGCCCAAACGATTCATTGGATAGTCGCTGCGAGGAATTTTTCGGCGCTGGATGTGTTGCGCACGCACCGCCAGTTTTACCGCCTCCGAGGCATCAGGGGCATAGCGTTGCTGCATCTCGCTCATGCGCTCTGCATAGAGCAGCTCTTTGGGATATTCCTTGCCCTCGGCCATCTCAAGATTAGGGTCTTCCGCGTTGGCTTGGTCGAAAGCAGCGATGGCAGCTCGATAACGATGCTCTGTCATTTTGATTGCTGGGTCATATAGATTGCAGAAAGAATATTTCTAGTTGAAATGTGTAACTTTGCCATGTTTCTTGTTTCGAATGTCTCAAGCCTACAGTGTATAGATTACGTTACCAGCATAACCACAGTGGCGGCGGTTTTTTTATCAAT